>CAUZWB010000018.1:0-13847 GCA_963583525.1 Verrucomicrobiia bacterium
TCTGGAAAACCCACAAAAAAACCCCGCCGCCCGCCGAAGCGAGGGGGGGGGGAAACAGGCAGGTTGGGTAACCCGTGATTGTCTGTTTTCTAATTCTTTTTGCCGGGGCGCTTTTGGCGTTTGAGGCGGGTATCGAACGTTTCCACTTGGCCGTCGCCATTGACCACTTTAATGATCGCCAAGCTGGTGGCGGTGGTGACAAATTCCACAGTGGCTTCTTCTTCCCCCTCTTCGTCCTTGGAGATCACGGTGGCGCGCAGGCCGCGCTCGGTGGCTTTCCATTTGCCGACGTAAATGGGGCCGCCTTTTAAATCTTCGAAGGGGGTGACGGTGAACGCGCCATCGGGTTTCACTTGCACGGAAAGATGTTCATTATCAAACCAGCCGACGTACACGCCGGCGGGGCCTTTGTCGGCCAATCGTTTGTTGCGCTTGAATTGGGGCGCGCCGTGCTCTTCCACTTCGCCATCGGGCGAGATGACTTTCACCAGCACGAGGTCGCCGTTGTCCACTGTAAACACCACCGTGGCTTCGTCGCCGGTGGGGTCTTTGAGCTTGGCGGTGAGGGTGTTGCCGTCGCGCTTCCATTTGCCGCGCATTGTGAATTTGGGTCGCTCGGCGCTGGGGCGAATGATAATGGAGCCATCGGCCTTGAGGATGGCGGTGGCGAGTTCGCCTTCAATTTCGCCTTTGTACGTGCCGGCGACGGGCGGCGCTTTTTTATCCGCGCCAAAAACCGTAAGGCCGAGGGCGAGTGTGAAGGTGCCGAATAGTTTTGCTCTCATCGTTAAATTTCCCAACCTTTGCGGTAGTCTTTGGTGGCGAAGGCGGTGGCTTTTTTGTTTGAGGATTGGAGTTTCTTTGCATTCCAATCGAAGCCTTCGCCGACGCGCATTGCGATGTTGCCCAAAAGGATGGCTTCAGTAAAGTTACCGGCGTGATTGAAATTGGAGAGGGCGAGTTCGGGGTTGTTGGCTTTGATCGCCTCAGCCCACTCGAGTTTCATGCCGTCATCGCCTTTGTTGTTGCGGGCGAGGACGGGGTCGGGTTTTTCGAATTCCGGCACGGCTTTGCCACCGGGCACGGGGAGGAGTTTCCACGCGGCGCCGTAATCGTTGGGTGAGTATAATATGCCTTTGGTGCCGACAATCAGCGAGCCGCTTCCGGGGGGGTTGTTGCCGTGGAAGAGCTCGGCGGGCGGCAGTTTCTTTTTGCCGTTTTGCTTGCCTTCGTACCAAAAGAAATCCACGGGGCCGCGGCCTTTGATGGCGGGGAATTTTAGTTTGATCACGGCCCACGCGGGAAAGGTCTCGGGGTTGATAGGGCCGACGGTGATGGGCTCGACCCACGTCGGTTGCGTGAGGCTGCAGCCCATATAAGCGAGGTTGGCAGTGTGGCAAGCCATATCGCCCATTGCGCCGGTGCCGTAGTCCCACCAGCCGCGCCATTTGAAGGGATGATAACCGGCGTTGTACGGGCGCATCTTGGCCGGGCCAATGAAGGAATCCCAATCGACGGTATCGGGCACGGCTTGCTCGGGTAATGCCTTGGTAATGCCCGGCGCTTGGGGCCACACGGGGCGGTTAGTCCACACGTGGCATTCCTTGATTTCGCCAATGGCGCCCGCCCACAATGCCTCAACGCCTTCGCGCATACCGGTCATCGAGGTGCCTTGGTTTCCCATTTGGGTGCACACTTTATTTTTCTTCGCCTCGAGGCGCATTTGGCGTGCTTCCCAAACGGTGTGGGTCAGCGGTTTCTGGCAGTAAACGTGAATGCCCTGGCGCATCGCGCGGATGGCGGCGGGGGCGTGGGTGTGATCGGGGGTGGACACGGTGCAGGCGTCGATCTCCTTGCCCATCTTGTCGAGCATCTCGCGGAAGTCGGTAAACTTTTTTGCCTTGGGAAAATTCTTGGCCGCGCCGCCGCCACGCCGGAAGTCCACATCACAAAGCGCAACCACCTCTCCGATCTTGCCCGCGCCGTTGATGTCGCTGCCGCCTTTGCCGCCCACGCCGATGCCGGCGACGGCGAGGCGTTCATTAGCGCCGAAAACGCGGGAGGGGAGAAAATTCACCGCGATGGCCGAGGCCGCGCCAGCCTTGAGGATGTCGCGTCGGGTGTAGGATTTAATAAATGTTTTGTGTGACATGAGAATGTGTGTGTCGGACGAGTATCGGTTGTGCGCGAGGATGCGCAAGGGTTTTTTTGAACTGCCAATTGGCGGTTCATCCATTTACCACCCCCAACCTTTGCGATATTCGCGGCGGACAAATCGGTTGGCATTGGCGCTTTTGGCGCGGCCTTTTTTGGGGTCCCACTCGAGCGGTTCGTTGGCGCGGATGGCGAGGTTGCCGAGTAACACGACTTCGGTGTACGGGCCGGCGATTTCGAAACGGCTCAGCGGCGCGTGGCCTTTGCCGGCGGCGGCATCGAGCCATTCGGTGTAGTTGCTCTTCACGCGCGGGATGGTGCGCGGGGTGTTCGCCTCGATGTGCTTCACCTCGTCGGCTGGACGGCCGGTGATTTTCCAACTGTTGCGGAACCGGTTAAAAAAAAGTTTTCCCTTCGTGCCCACGAGCATTGAGCCGTAGCTGCCTTGGCGACCGCCCTTGGTCATGTTCACGCCGCCGGTGGTTTCCTTGGAGGGCGCGTTTTGCACGCCGTCTTTTTTGCCATCGTACCAAACGAGCTTCACCGGCGGACGCTTCCCGCGCGCGGGGAATTGATAATCGATGACGGCCCATTTGGGCGGGCTTTCTTTTGTGCCGCCGCCGTGCTGTGCCTCCACGTGCGTGGGCACGCCGAGGTCGAGGCTCCACCATGCCATGTCCATGAGATGACACGCCATATCGCCCAGCGCGCCGGTTCCGAAATCCCACCAACCGCGCCACGCGAAGGGCACGTAGCCTTTGCCGTATTCGCGGAAGGGCGCAGGGCCGAGCCATAAATCCCAATCCACATTTGCGGGCACCGGCGCCTTGGGCGGTCTCGCCGCCATGCCTTGCGGCCAAACGGGGCGGTTGGTCCACACGTGCGCCTCGGTGACCTCGCCAATGATGCCCGCGCGCACGAGCTCGACAACGCGCCGGATGGGTTCGCCCGCGTGCGCTTGGTTGCCCATTTGCGTGGCCACGCCACTCGTGCCCGCCAAGCGCACCAACTCGCGCGCTTCCCAAACGTTGTGCGTGAGTGGCTTTTGTGTGTAACAATGTTTGCCCATGCCCATCGCCATCATGGTGGCCACGGCGTGGGTGTGGTCGGGGGTGGAGATAGTGCAGGCGTCGATGCTCTTGCCCATTTTATCGAGCATCACGCGGAAGTCAGAAAATACTTTTGCCTTCGGATATTTTTTGAACGACCCCGCGCCGCGCCGTGGATCCACATCGCAGAGCGCCACAATATCCGCGCCCGCCGCAGCGGAGCCATTGACATCCGCCGTGCCCTTGCCGCCTGCGCCGATGCCGGCAACGGCGATGCGTGCGTTGGCGCCAAAGACGCGTGATGGGAAAAAGTTAAACGCGAACACGGAAGTCGCGCCGGCTTGGATGGCTTGTCGACGGGTGATGTGAGGCATGGGAAAAAATTAAAGGAATAGGTCGAACTTGGAAAGGTCTTTCATAAACCAATTCCAATAAACCAATTCCATCTCTGCGTGATGATTGCTTGCCGGACAATTATAGCGCGCTGAAAAATCTAAACCAACTGCCGTATCGGCTGGCTGTTGGTGATCGCGCGGTGAACATCGTCGGGGAGGTCGGTTCGGAGGCGGAGGTTGGGGATATCGAGCAGCGTGTGCATTACGGTGCCGAGGAGGTGGTTGCTGGAAACCGGATCGCGCGCGGGTTCGCTGACGGTTTTGTTAGACGCACCGATGATCTGGCCCATCTTCAAGCCACCCCCGGCGAAGGCAAGGGTGCAGAGGTTGCCCCAGTGATCGCGGCCACCTTTTGAATTAATCTTGGGCGTGCGGCCGAATTCGCCGGTGATGACGAGCAGCACTTTCTCATAAAGCCCGCGCCGGATGAGGTCCTCAATGAAGGCGCTGGCCGCGCGATCGACCGCCGGGGCCTGCACGGGCATGCCGTCGGTGATGGTGTATTCCTTACCGCCGCCGTGCATGTCCCAGCCGGTGCAGGTGACGGTGACGAAGCCACAGCCGGCCTCGACGAGCCGACGCGCCATGAGCATTTGTTTGCCGAGCGCGACGGGCGAAAACTGTTTGGCGTAGCTGTTGCGTTTCATCGTGCCATCATCGGGTTTGATGCTGGCAGTGTCGTAGCGGGCAATCGTGCGCGGATCTTCTTTCGTTAAATCAAACGCCGCACTCATGCCGCGCAGCACGATGTTTATCGCCTGCTGCTCAAAGGTGGTGGCGCTCTCGATTTGGGCGTCCACGCGCCGACGCAGTGAATCGAAATTTTGCAGCAGCTCGCGGCGGTTATCGAAGCGGCCGCTGGGTAAATTCAGTTTCATATCCTCCAGCAGCGTGCTGCCTTTGCTGGGGTCAAATGCCTTGTACGCCGGCGGCAGCGAACCGGTAGCCGTCACGCGCTGGGGCACAGCGCTCAGTGCTTTGTAATCCGGGCTGATGGCCGCAGGGATGAGAATACTATTATTGGGTAGGCCGGTTTTGGGATTGGTGATGCCCGCCACACGCGCATAAAGGCTGGCCATGCACGCGCCGGTGGGATTGCCGCCCGCAGCCACGTGCAGCGCGGCCGGGCCGTGACTGCCGATGCCGTGTCGATAGCTGCGCACCACGGCCATCTTGTGGGCCAGCTTCGCGAGCATCGGAAAATGGCTACCGAAGGTAACGCCCGGCAGGCTGGTTTTCACCTCGCCAAACATCGCGCGATACTCGCGCGGCGCAGACATCTTGGGATCGAACGTCTCCACCTGCGATGGGCCGCCTTGCAGATTCAACATCACCACCGCTTTGTCGCGCACAGCGCCGCCGATTTCTCCCGCCACCCCGAGCATGTTTGGCAGCGTCAACCCGCCCAGACCCAACGCGCCGATGCGCAGAAACTCCCGCCGCGAAGCGCCTTCGCAAGTGTGTGTGAGTTCATTGGAGGTGATGCGAATCATAGTTCGTCTCTTCACCGGAATCTACATTCCAGTTTCTTAACGATTGTTTGGACGGTGCCGGGCCAACGTTAACTCATTCTTTCCAGCGCGCAGCAATCGTTTTCCAATTGGGCTCGTCCAGTTGCATTAAATTTTTTAACAGCGGCTGGCGTTGACAGGTTTCGGTGAACATTTCTGCGACGCGCTCGCCCATTTGCCAGAGGGCGCGACGGAAGCGGGCTTTTTCGGCGAGCGCCTTCATCTGTGGCCAGCTCAGTCCTTTGGCACGCACGCTCAAGGCGGGATCGCATTGCGGCCCGTCGGGCGTGTCGCGCAACGTCAGCTCTTTAATGATCCGCCCGTTTCGGATGCGTTGGTAGCGGCGATTTTCAGCGAGGACCGTCAGCAACAACGGCTCGTCCTTCGATTGCCAACCGCCGGCGAGGAGATTCCCCAGCCGACCGCGGCGAACGGCGGCACGCATGTAATGCGTCTGCAAAGGCTCGATGGGCGTCTCGGCCGAATCGCGCAACAAGGCGGGCCAGTCGAGGCCGAGTTCTTTCACGCCGATTTCGTGGAAGGTCATCAAGTCCTGAATGGGTCGGTTGGCAGGCGTATATTTTCCGTCGAGTAAATGAAGATCCAGCCCGGGGGCAACCGATTTAATCAGGCCGTCACCCACCACGTGAGTCATCCAGCCAAAACAATACGCCAACGGCCGTTCGCCGGGGCCAAACAACTCAACCGCATCGCCCGCCGCCGCCGAAAAATAATCCGGCAACTTCTCCCAAGGCACCGCCCGCGCGGCGTCCTTCCCGTGCCAACCAAAGGCAAGGTGGGCGCGTCCGTAAAAGCGTTGGTGAATTTCAAGCGGTGTAATTTGCCTTCCGCCAAACTCAAGCGTCCAAGGCTTCACCGCACCTCCGGTCAGGGGGCTGCGTTTAAACTGTTGCGCGCCATAGCCGACCGGCTGGCCGGTGTCCTGACAAATAGCCGCCGGCAACGTGCCCACGTCACAGCCGAGATAAGCCCCGCAAAGATAGCTGGGTAAATGCCGCTCCAAAACACGCGCGATGGGCAGCTCCCGCGCTTGCGCCGCCCGCAAGCCCAACAGCGCGTACATCGAATGGCCAATGATCCCGCTCACGAGCGAATCCTCGCATGAAACTCGAACACGATCACGATCAATCACGATCAATCACGATCAATCGCGATCCTTTCGGCTTGCCTCAGCAACGGCATCAGCGGAATCTTCCGCGATGAATCGTTTGCAATTGATTTTGGTTTTGCTGGTTTGTTCCTTCGGAAAACTTTCGGCAGTAGATTGGCCGCAGCATCGTGGGGATTCGGCGCGCAGCGGGTACACAGAAGAGGCGCTACCCAATCGGCTCGAGTTGGCGTGGATACATCGGGCCCGACACACCCCGCGCCCGGCATGGCCAACTTCACTGCGCATCCGGTTTGATTTCGCCAGCCAACCGATCGTGGCCAACGGCATCGTTTTCATAAACAGCTCAACCGAGGACACAGTAACCGCGCTGGATATAAAAACCGGCAAGCCGCGCTGGGTGTTCTGCGCGGAAGGTCCGGTTCGGTTTGCACCGGCGGCATGGCGCGGCCAGTTATTTGTGGCCAGTGATGACGGCTGGCTATACGCGCTGGCTCAGAATGACGGACGCGTGCTGTGGAAATTTCGCGGCGGCCGCGATGGCCGCAAGCTACCGGGCAACGGCCGGATGATTTCCCGCTGGCCCGCGCGTGGCGGACCGGTGGTGCTGGCGGACACGGTTTATTTTGCCGCCGGAATTTGGCCGACGGACGGCGTTTTTTTGCACGCGCTGGACGCAGCCACCGGCAAGCCACGCTGGAGCAACGGCACAACCGGCACGCTGGAGATGGACCAACCGCACGGCGGCGCACGCGCCAAAAGCGGCGTCTCGGCGCAGGGCTATTTGTTGGCTAACACAAAACAAATCATCGTGCCCACCGGCCGTGCGGTGCCGGCAGTGTTCGATCGCGAGACTGGCAAGTTCGCGTATTATCACCTCCAAAAAAACCAGCAACGCGGCGGCTCGGCAACGGTGTTGGCTGACCGATTTATCGGCAACGCCGGTTGTTTGTTTGATGCGGCCACCGGCGATTTTTCTGCGTCGGTGGGCCATGGCGCGATGGTGGCCCTGCCCAATGGCCTCGTGCGCGCGAGCGGACGGCAGCTGATTTGGTCGGAGTTTAAAGACCTCGCCAAGATTGATCGCAAAGGCAAGCCGGTGAAAACACGCGGTTTAGTTCAGAAAAAAATGATCAGCATGGAACGCGAAATCCTGTCGTTCATCATCGCGCGGATTGACGCTTACTGCGGTGAGGAAGGCCGCGTGAGCGCGGTGGACTTTACGCGCCAACGCACCACGTGGTGGTCGCATCCGGTGGAAGGCCGCGCGTTGGGACTGGCGGCGGCCGACGGCCGACTAATCGTCTGCACCGATCGCGGGTTGGTTTATTGCTTCGCGGATGTGCCCAAAGCGACCACGGCCACCGGGGCCCCGTTGATGAGAGTGCAAACCACAGCCGCCGCAAAAGCTGCCGCGCAGGAAATTATTTCTAAAACTGAATTGACCGAAGGCTGGTGCGTGGAAGTCACTGCGGACAACGGCGATGTGGCCATCGAACTGGCCCGCCGCACGAAGTTGCGCGTGTGTTGCGTGGTTCGCGACGATGCGCAGGCTCACGCCGTGCGCCAGCGGCTCCTTGCCGCAGGGCTTTTAGGCGCACGTGTTTCGGTGCATCCCGCGCTAAACGGCCGCGCACCGTTTCCGGATCAGTTTGCTAATCTGATTGTTTCGACCGGCGCGTTCTCCCAAAAGGAAATCAACCGCTTGCAACGACCGTATGGCGGCAAAACCTGCCTCGGCAAACCCGGCGCGATGCGCGTGAACACCCGCGGCGCACTGGCCGGAGCGGGAAGTTGGACGCATCAAAACGCCAACGCGGCGAACACGGTTTGCTCCGATGACACGCTGGCGAAGGGGCCGCTGGGCGTGCACTGGTTTCGTGATGTGGATTTTGAAATCCCCAATCGCCACGGGCAAGGTCCTGCGCCGCTATTTCATCGCGGCGTGCAGGTGACCGCCGGCGTTGATGGCCTCTGCGCGCTGGACGCGTACAACGGGCGAACCATTTGGAAATTTAAACTGTCGGGCTTTATGAAGAATTACGACGGCATCCATCATGACGTGGGCGTGGGCGAAACGGGTAGCCCGTTTTGCCTTGGCGACAATTCGGTGTTCATCCGCACCGGCGAACGCTGCCTGCGGATTGATCTGTTCACCGGCAAACAACTCGCTGAATATCGCACGCCCGTGGCGGCCGCGGCCAAGCATCGGGCCTGGGGATTTCTGGCTCACCACGACGGCCGGCTGTACGGCGCGGTGGCCAATGCCGACCACACCATCAGCCCGCGCTATAGCAACCTCCCGCTGCGCAACGAATCGGTGCTGTTCTTTGAGCTCGATCCGGCCACTGGAAAAATTCTCTGGAAATATACACCACGCGAATCCATCCGCCACAACGCCATCGCCATCGCCGGCGCCACGGTTTACCTCATCGACCGCAAACTGCCGCTGGCCGATCGCGTCACCAACCCGCGCCGCGACGGCCGCGCGCGCGAACGGCTCAAACCCGGCGAACACACCGGCGGCACCTTAATCGCACTCAACGCGCGCACGGGCGATGAGCGGTGGCGATCGACCGAGAAAATTTGGGGCACGCAACTTTCCGTGAGCACGAAACACGACACGCTGCTGATGAGTTATCAGGGAATGCGCCACAAATTTTTCCGGTTGCCCAGCGAAGTGGGCGGCCAGTTGGCGGCGTTCAACACACGCACCGGCAAACGCCGCTGGGAACGCGAGGCGGATTACGAGAGCAAACCGATCATCAACGACCGCACACTGTTCGCCCAAGGCGGCTCGTGGGATTTGCTCGACGGCTCCACCAAGCCCTTTGCGCTGGATCGCTCCTACGGCTGCGGCCAGATTTCCGCCAGTAAAAACCTGATGCTGTTCCGCTCCGGCACGCTGGGCTACCTCGACCTCACTCGCGATGCCGGCACAGAAAACTTTGGCGGCATGCGCCCGGGCTGCTTCATCAACGCGATCCCCGCCGGCGGCCTCGTGCTCGCCCCCGATGGCTCCTCCAAATGCCGCTGCAGCTACCAAATGCGAGCCTGGTTCGCCCTCCGCGAAAAGCCCGCACCCAACAAATAACGCAGCACATCGTCTTTAGCATTCCGGTGCTGCTTTGAGATTTTCTTGGCCTCAAGGGAGCCTTGCGGTTATCAATCCCTGCGTGTTTGAATATTTGCGCGATCATTCTTTTCAGTATTACGGCTTCGACTGGGCGGCCATGGTTTTTTCATTCCTCTCCATTTACCTATTGGGGAACCGCAGTCGCACCGGCTTCATCATGGGGATCATCGCCAATTTTTTTGGTTCAGCTACGGACTGCTTACAGAAAGTGTCGCCAATATGTTATGTTCCGCGATCATCACCGTCCTTCAGGCACGCGGCTGGTACAACTGGAGCAAAAGCGAGGCCGAAGCTGAAGCGAACTCAGAACCCGCTGATGCGTGATAGCTCAACATTCGATGCAAACTCGCCTAGCTTCCGACCCCGTTCCGGATGAACCGGATCACCCAAACGCACTATGAACTCCCGCTCATTCCTCGCCGCGCTGGCCGCCGCCTTTGTTGTTTTTGTCTGGCAATCCATTTCGCATATGGCCCTGCCGTGGTTTCACGATTCGCTCAACAAATTTGAAAACGAAGCCGCGATGGTGGAGGCCTTCAAAGCCAACGCCAAAACCGACGGCATTTACTCGTTGCCCCAAGCCGACATGAAAGACAAAGCCGCCACCGAAGTGGCGATGAAACAAATGGAAGACGGCGTGTCCGTGTTCGTCGTCGTGAAACTCAATGGCCGTGGCGGCATGGCACAATCGCTGGTGCACCAGTTTATTTACAACCTCCTCGGCGCGTTATTCGTCACGTTTTTGCTCACCAAACTTTCGCACTCGGGCACGGGCTGTCGCGTGGGCGTCACGGTGTTTTTCTCACTGTTCGCCATCGCCACCGCCATTCTCCCCAACTGGTCGTGGTGGGCTTTCTCCAATTCCTTCACCGGCTTCGTGGTGTTCGATCATCTCGTGGGCTGGACGCTCGCCGGCTTCGTGCTCGCCAAGCTCGTGCCCAAGAATGACGAGACCGAACCGGCTCAAGAAGAATCCAAGTAAATCCGTGAAATCCGAGTCTTGCCTCCGAACCCATTGAGTGGTTCCATTGGCGCACACGTGAAACGCATTTCTCTTTTTCTCTTGGGGTTGCTTCTGCTGCCATCACTCTCCGCCGCACCCGCTGGCAAACGGCCGAACATTTTGTTTGTCTTCACCGACGACCACGCGGCGCATGCGATTAGCGCTTATGGTTCCAAGATTAATACCACGCCTCATATGGATCGTCTGGCCAAGGAGGGAATGCTTTTTGAAAAATGTTATGTGAGCAATTCCATTTGTGGGCCAAGCCGCGCGGTGATTCTCACCGGCAAATATAATCACCTCAACGGTTACTTTCGCAATGGCCTCACCTTTGATGGCTCGCAATTGACCTTTCCCAAACTGCTCGGCAAGGCCGGCTACGCGACGGCGATGATTGGCAAGTGGCATTTGAAAAGCACGCCCACAGGGTTTGACTACTTCGACGTGCTCGTCGGCCAGGGGCCGTATTACAATCCGCCGATGAAGACCACAGACGCGGACGGCAATGTCGTTACCGTCAAGCACACCGGTTATACGACCGACATCATCACCGACAAAGCGCTGGCGTGGCTCAAGAATGATCGCGATCAAAAGAAGCCATTTATGTTGATGTACCAACACAAAGCCCCGCATCGCAACTGGCAGCCGGGCCCCAAGTATTTGAACATGTTTGATGGCGAAACCATCCCCGAGCCGGAAACCTTGTGGGACGATTACGAAGGCCGCACTTCCGCTGCCCACAAACAAGCGATGACCATCGCGCGGCATCTCAGCGCGAACGACCTCAAGCTCAACGCCGGCCCCAACAACCTCAACGCCGCCCAAAAGAAAATTTGGGACGCCGCCTACGGCCCCAAAAACGAAGCCTTCCGCAAGGCCAATCTCCAAGGCAAAGAGTTGGTGAAATGGAAATACCAGCGATACATCAAAGATTACCTCCGCTGCGTGCAAAGCGTGGATGACAATCTCGGCCGAGTGCTCGATTATCTCGACGCCAGCGGCCTCGCCAAAAACACCATCGTCATTTACAGCAGCGACCAAGGCTGGTACCTCGGCGACCACGGTTGGTACGACAAACGCTGGATGTACGAGGAAAGCCTCGTGATGCCGTTGCTCGTCCGCTGGCCCGGCGTCGTCAAGCCCGGCAGCCGCAACACCGACATCGTTTCCAACCTGGACTTCGCCGAAACCTTCCTCGACATCGCCGGCGTAAAAATCCCTGCAGAAATGCAGGGCCACAGCATTCTACCGCTGCTCAAGGGCCGCACGCCGAAAGATTGGCGCACGCATTTTTATTATCACTACTACGAATTCCCCGGCGCGCACAGCGTCGCCCGCCACTACGGCGTCACCAACGGCCGACACAAACTCATTTACTTTTATCAAAACGACGAGTGGGAACTCTTCGACCTCGGCAAAGATCCCAACGAACTCACCAGCGTCTATGGAAACAGCGACTACAAAAAAGTGCAGTCCGACCTCCTCGCCCAACTCAAACGCCTCCGCGCCCAATACAAAGTCCCAGAGCAAGACCCCGTCCGCCCCCCGCGCAAACCGAGACCGAATCGCCCCAAGAAAAAATAATCCCCATCCATCAAGAATGATGAGGGACGACCCGGTGTTTCGGGTTAACGCGAAGGCGCAACAAACTCGATTTCTTTTTCCGCCATGTGCCGAGGCGCCGTAGTCGTCGTGGCGCGAATTTTCAGAGGCGCGTTGAACGGGCCGATGCGATCAGTCAACCGAACCTTCAGGTTGACCTTCGTTTCGTTCGGACCCAGCTCAACCGGTTCAACACTGATCCCTTTCACA
Source organism: Verrucomicrobiia bacterium (assembly GCA_963583525.1). Taxonomy (GTDB): domain Bacteria; phylum Verrucomicrobiota; class Verrucomicrobiia; order Limisphaerales; family UBA1100; genus JACNJL01. Next base: position 12,190 of record CAUZWB010000018.1, read on the forward strand.
TGGGCAGGAAAAACTAACTCCACGCGCATCGCCTGCAATCGGACGATCGGTTCGCGTCGGATGACAACCGGGAGAGTGAATTCCGTGCCGGGCGTTGCAGCGAAGGAATCAACCTTAGTTTGCACCGCCACGAGGCCTTCGGCAGCCACACTGATAAGCTGATCATTTCGTTCACGGGAAGTGTAACTAACCTTGTGTTTCGTCCCGTCAAAATCGGTCAGCTCACCCACCAGCATCAAACACACCCTGCTCGTACGGCCAACCTCAATGCGAGCGGGAAATTGGACCGGAAAAGCAAATTGATCCGCGCCTTCGGAAATGGATATCACCCGATCAGTAACCCCTTGAAGATGGCGAATCTGCTTATCAGCCAGCCGTGCGGTGAGTGATCCGTTAAACCCGCCCCGATCAATTGAATACTTGCGATGAAACGTAGTGCCGCCGGGCAGGCCCGTGATGATGCGGTAAATGCCCTGATGCTTGAACGGCACGGTCGGCACAACCCCAAGCAAAAGCGGCCCCGTCCCGTCCGGCCCGATTGCGGTACGGGTGAATTCCTTTCCGTCCAACTTGCCAACCCCTTCGATTTTCAGTTGGTGCACGTCGATTGGAGTATTGGCGGGTGCGATAAACTCGAGATCAGATGCACTCACGCCCGCGGCAAAAATGAGGTTCCGGACAGCAACCTGTTTTGGCAGACCCGTGATGTTTAAACGAACTTCTCCCTTGAACCCGCCTGTACGGTTCAGTGCAACTTTGAATTTCGGCCTTCGTTTGGCATCCTCGGCTTTCAGCTTGCGTACCAACTGAACCGCCATGCGGTTTTCCGTGGTCAGCTCACGAATGCGACCAGCCGCCGTGCGGTCGGTTTGTTTCACCGCTTGCACCGCCTTCAACGCTTCGGCAATTTCGGCTATTCGCTTTTCCGTCGCTGCAATTTCATCGGCATTGGTTTCCAATCCGCCTTTGGGGTCGCGGGCCACGTTGTAGAACGAGGCCGGAAGGGTGACTGCAAAATTCGGTTGGTCAGCCCCGGCAAGAGTCAGTCGATACGCAAACCTCGGCCCGCCACGGGATGAAAACCGGTCGCGAATTCGGACGAGATAAGTGCCGTCTGAGGGAGCGGTAAATTCAAGGCGCGGATCAGGCTGCCCCTTGGATCGGTCATCATTGGTAGCTAGCTGCTTGCCGTTTGCATCGCTTAGCGTGAGCACGGCATCGAGCGGCGTGCCCAGTTGCGCCGCTGCCAGGTCGAGGAGGATTTTCTGTTTCGCCAAAAGTTGAACCTTCCAAATATCGGTTTCGCCCGGCTTTGAAATACGGCCGTTGAAAACGACCGGCAGAGTGACCGGGGCCGAGGCTGGTTCAACCTGCTCAGGAAAATCACCGATGGCAAAATTAATCATGCCCCGATTCTTAATGGAAACAGCATACAAATCACGTTGGTCATTCGGAAACGTGATTGACATTTTTTGTGGAGGCAAACCGGGACCGGTGATTTCCACGGACTCGGTAGTGCCACGACGTGCCCCCAGCGGAAAGTGATGCAGAATGTGCGGGCCACGTTTGAGGGTGAGGCGGTAAATGTGATTTTGCAGTCCCCAAAATTTTGCGTCGCGAATGTGCACCTCATAGCGACCGGCGCGTGGCACCTTGAA
>CAUZWB010000019.1:0-13607 GCA_963583525.1 Verrucomicrobiia bacterium
GCCAACGCCCAAGCTAATGGCCTTGATTACCGTCCCGCGCTGGCCGATTGGCTGACACATCCGGACAATCCATTCTTCGCCCGCGCGATGGTCAACCGTGTTTGGCGCGAGATGATGGGGCGCGGCATCGTGGAGCCGGTAGATGACTTGCGCGTTTCCAATCCGCCGAGTAATCCCGCGTTGCTCGACGCGTTGGCCGCCAGTTTTGTGGAAAACAAATTTGACCTGCGCCGCCTCATTCGCGACATCGCCACCTCGCGCGCCTATCAACTCTCCTCCCGCGCCACCGCCGCCAATCGCGCCGACACCCAACTATTTTCGCACGCGTATCTCAAGCCGCTCCCCGCGCCGGTGAAGGCCGACGCAATTTCCCAAGCCACCGGTCAACCGGATGTTTACGCGGGCCAACCGAAAGGCACGCGCGCGGTGCAGTTGCTCGATGCCCAAGTGCCCTCGTACACGCTCGACGTCTTCGGTCGCTGCCCGCGCACCGACAACTGCGCGGACCCCACCCAATTCGGCGGCGGCCTTTCCTCCGCGCTGCATTTAATCAACGACCCCACGCTCAACGCCAAGCTCGGGCCGGCGGTGGATGAGCTCTTGAAAAAATATCCCCAACCACGCGCACTGTTGGATGAAATATTTCTGCGAACGCTTTCGCGTTTCCCAAATGACAAAGAGCGCGCGAAGTGCCTTAAACACATTGCTGAAGTCAAAGACACAAAAGAAGGTTGGCAAGACCTGTTATGGGCGTTGCTGAACACCCGTGAGTTTGGGTTTAACCACTGATGAAAATGAGCAACTCAATTACGCGCTGCGATGGTTTTGTGCGCCGGGATTTTTTGCAGCTTGGGATGTTGTCTGCGTTGGGGATGAGCGTGGCGGATTTGTTGCGGTGGCAGGCTTTGGCGGCTTCGCCAAAAAAGGAATCGAAGAAAGAAATCTCGTGCATTCTCATTTGGCTCGATGGCGGGCCGTCGCATATTGATACGTTTGATCCTAAACCCGATGCGCCGAAGGAAGTGCGCGGGCCGTTTGGTACAATCCCGACAGCCATTCCCGGCGTGCGCCTCAGCGAGCATTTGCCGCTTACGGCGAAGGCAATGGGGGACATCGCGTTGGTGCGGTCGTTGACTCATGAGTTGGGCAACCACAACACGGGGCGGCATTACCTGATGACGGGGCACCGGCCGACACCGGTGGTGGCGTATCCAAGCCTCGGCAGTGTGTTGGCGAAGGAGTCCGGATTTGGACGCGCGTTGCCGCCGTATGTCATTGTGCCGCAGGCGATTGAGTATACGCAGGCGGGTTATTTGCCGGGCGCGTACGGGCCGTTTGCGGTGGGCGGCGATCCGTCGAAGCCGGACTTTCGCGTGCGCGACCTCAACGCGCCGGAGGGCGTGAGCATCGATGTGGAGGCGCGTCGGCGTAATGTGCTGACAGCGCTCGATGATTTTTCGCGCGAGGTGGAGGAAGGCCTGGCGACATTGGCGCGGGATGCGTTTTATGAACAGGCGTACAAACTGCTTGGCTCGCCAGCGGCGAAGTCGGCGTTTGATTTGAAAAAGGAATCGCGCGCGGTGCGCAATCGTTACGGGAGCAAAAGTATTGGGCAAGGCTGTTTGCTTGGGCGGCGGTTGGTGGAAGCGGGTACGCGCTTTGTCACGGTCGTTGACCGCGGTTGGGACACGCATGTGGACATCGCGCGCAACCTGCCCGACGCGCGGTTTCGCGGCAGCGGCAAACTGCCCGCGCTCGACCGCGCCTATGCCTCGCTCCTCACTGATTTGCGCGAGCGCGGTTTGCTGGACACCACGTTGGTGGTGTTGATGGGTGAGTTTGGCCGCACTCCGAAAATTAACAATCGCGCCGGACGCGACCACTGGCCGCGAGCGGGTTTTGTATGCTTTGCCGGTGGCGGTGTGAAGGGCGGGCAAGTCATCGGCTCGACGGACGCCCACGGCGAAGTGCCGTCCGACACACCCGTGCGCCCGGAGGATGTGGCCCACAGTATGCTGAAACTTTTGGGCGTGGATCCGCACAAAGAATACATCGCGCCCGGCGGTCGTCCGCTGAAGATTCTTGATAAAGGGAAAATGATTCCCGGACTCGCGTGAAGTTGTTCATCACAATTTTTGTGGGGGCGTTCACGCTGCAATCCGCGCCGGTCACGGCGCTGCGCTTTTCGCCCGATGGCAAACATCTGCTTATCAGTCGTCCGCGCGCCATCGAAGTGCGTGCTTTGCAAGCCGATTCCAAGCCGCGCAAAATTCCCTGCGCCTTCGACAAAGTGATGGCGTTTACGTTCAGTGCCGATGGCAAAACCCTCGCCGTGGCCGGTGGCACGCCGGGCGATATTGGCGGTGTGCATTTGCTTGATTGGCCGTCCGGTAAGGTGCGCGGCAAGTGGGATGTGTTTGAGGATGTGGCGACGTGCGTGGCGTTTGGGCTGGACGGCAAACTGGCGGCGGGCAGTGCGGATCATTCGGTGGTGATGCTCGATCTGCGCCGCGAAGGCCGCGTGGCAATGCGGTTTGAGGGGCACACCAAAGCAACGCGCGAATTGGCCTTTTCGCCCGACGGCAAATCGCTCGTGAGCGTGAGTGCAGATCGCACGGTGAAAATGTGGGGAGTGCGAACCAGCAAACTGGAGCGCTCGTTCGGCAATCACCTCGGGCCGGTGCACGCGGTTGCCTTTCGGCCCGGAGCGGCACCGGCGTTTTGTGCGACTGCCAGCGACGATAAAACGGTGCGCATTTGGCAGCCGTCCATTGGGCGGATGGTTCGCATCGTTCGCGGGCACGGTGGGCCGGTTTTTGCCGTGGCGTTTTCAGTGGAGGGTCGGCGGATTTTTTCCATCGGCAAAGAAGGCATCGGCCGCATTATTGACGCGGACAGCGATAAGGTGCTGCACAAATGGAAGGCGCACGACGATTGGGTTTACGCGCTGGAGGTGGGGCCGAACAATCAACTGGCCACCGGCGATTGGCGCGGCAACGTGAAGCTGTGGACGGTGAAGGGAGACAAGGTTTTTCAATCCAACTGACGCGGGGGCGGGGTTTTGGTGAACTCGGTCGGGCGGAGGTAGATGGGTTCGATAGATTCGCCGGGCTGGAAGTCTGTGCGGTCGGCGGCGAGTTGGGCGAGGATGGCGGCATCGGGAAAGAGTGGTTCGCAAGATGGGAACCCGGCGGCATCGGGGCCGAGGGCTTCGAGTTCGCAGGCGTCAACGACGCCGATGATTTTGAGTGGCGTGGTTTCGGTTTGCGTTTCTTCAGTGAGATTCCAAGTGGTGTGGTAGTACTCGTGGCGTTGGGCATCGATGAGGAAATGGGTTTCGCCGCGTTGGCCGTTGGCGGCTGCAGTGGCGGCGAGGATTTCGGCGCTGGGGACGGGGAGGAGGTTGACGTTGCGGGCGAGTTGCCAGCCTTGGGCGGTGGCGATGGCGCCGCGGATGCCAGTGTAGCTGCCCGGGCCGGTGCCGAGGGCGATGGTTTCGATGGCGGCGGGGTTGAGGTTGGCTTTTTTTAGAGCTTCGTCGATGAGTGCCAACGGTGCTTTTTTCACATCATCAGTTTCCACGCGCGCGAGCACGTCTTTGTCATCGGCGATGGCGACGCTGCGGTGGTTGCTGCTGAATTCAAGCGCAAGAATCTTCATGCTTGATGCGGCGCTCGGTTTCGCCGGTTTGGGTGATGATGACGTGGCGGTAATGCGCGGGGCGCGGGCCGGTCCAGCGGTTGACCCATTCGATGACGGTGATGCCTTCGGGCGCGAAGTAGGGCTCCAATCCGGCGGCCAGTATTTGCGCGTCATTTTCCAGTCGGTAAAAATCGAGATGGTGCAGAGGCAGTTTGCCCTCGTACTCGCACACGAGCGTGAACGTGGGCGAGGTGACGGGCTCGGTGATGCCGAGGCCGCGGGCGATGCCTTTGACGAGTTGGGTTTTGCCCGCGCCGAGGTCGCCTTCGAGGCCGATGACCCAGCCGCTTGTGGCGTCGGCGGCCCACGATTCGCCGAGGGCTTGAGTTTCCTCGGGGCTAGTTGAGATGGTCGTAGCCATGAAGGGTAAGGGTGCGTGCGCCTTTGTCGTCGCGCAGGGTGATACCGGGTGTGTCGGTAATTTTTCCAATGCAATGAAGTGGAGCATCAGGAAAATGCGCCTTCCAACCATCGAGTACGGCGACCGCGGTTTGGGGGGAAACGGTGAAGAGCAATTCGTAATCTTCGCCGTCGGTGAGCGCGGCGAGGAGCGGGGTTTTGCTGGAAGGATTTTCTTTAGCGGCGAGCTTGGCGGCGCGGCTAATGGGGATGGCGGGGGAACGCAATTCCGCACCGGTGTGTTCATTGAGCAAATGCCTCAAATCGGTGGCGAGCCCATCGCTGAGGTCAATCATCGAATGCACATCAAAATTAGAAACCAGCCAACGGGCTTCGGGTAGTCGCGGTTCGAAGGTGAGATGATGTTCGGCCAGTGATCCGCCAAGTTCGCCGCTTACGAAAATTGCATCGCCCGTTTGGCTGCCACTGCGGAGTACGGGTTGTTCAACGGTACCGATGAGGGAAATGGATAACGTGAGTTTGGGGAGCGTGGTGATCTCGCCGCCGACAATATTAACGCTGTGCTCAAGGGCAAGTGATTTGAGGCCGTCGTAAATTTGCATCAAATGTTCGGGGTCGTGATCCTCACAACGGCCGAGAGTTACGAGTGCGTGGGTGGGTGTGCCGGCCATGGCGGCGATATCCGAGAGCGCGCGGGCGAGGGCTTTGCGGCCGATTTTTTCCGGGGGCGCGTCGCGTTCAAAATGGATGCCCTCGACGATGGCGTCGGTTTTGAACAGCAGAGTTTGGTCGCCAAACTTCAGCACCGCGCAATCATCACCGGGGCCGGTGTGCACAGAGCCATCGGCGGGCAATCCGGCGGTGAGCTTGGCGATGAGGTCGGTTTCGTTCATCGGGCGTTTTCCGCAAGGGTGGGGGCCATTTTCAAAAAGGTAAAGTTGATGGCATTAAAGGTGGCGTGCATCACGATGGGCGCGATGATGGATCCTGATTTTTCATAAACCCACGCGAGCGCGAAGCCCATCACAAAGAGCGGAAGCATCAGTGCCACGGAACCATGCACCAACGCAAACAGTGCGGCACTGGCGAACATTCCCGCGAGCGGATAGCCCGCGTGTTTGATGGTGTTGAACAAAATGCCGCGAAAGAGCAGTTCCTCCGCGATGGGCGCCATCATGACCACGCTGACGATTTGCAAGCCGACTTCGACGGGATGCTCGGTAGCCATCACCATTTGCACGGCTTGTTGCACAACCGGCTCGTGGCCGAGTTGCGCCAGCACGGTTTGCGAAATGTAATGCAGCCCGAAGGCGGGCAAAATAAATCCCACGCCGAACAAGGCCGGCTCTAGCCACAGTCGGAACCACGGCTGCCCAATCGGCCCGAAGGCCGCGCGCCAATGGCTTTTGGTTTTGCGCAGCAAAAGAAACACCAGCACCACGATGCCACATTGAAGGCAAATCAGGTTCACCAGCAATATGCCGATGCGGTCGCGCAGTGTGCCGTGGAATTCCGCGGTGATCGGGTCGCCTTGGTCCGGCTCGAGGATGAGTTGGTTATGGGCTTGTTCATACCGAAATTTGCCATTGCCACCCGCTGCTTCGTAAGTGCCGCCTTCAAAAAATGTGAGCGTGGTTTTGTTGCCATTGATTTCGATTTGCTCCGGCCCAATCGGCCCGTGTGGCATCAGCGCGCCGAAGGCCAGTTGTCCGAGCAATACCACGAGAATCCATGTCAGCAATAATTGCAGCACGTCGGCGGGGGTCCATGGCACGCGGGGCGTCACACGCGCACCCTAGAAAACTCGCGCCACACTGACGAGTAAAAGGTTCGCATTGCCCCCGCGCCGTCGCCTCACTATATTCCGCGCCCATGATTGAAACTTACACCCGCCACGACGGCCGCGCGCACGACGAGCTGCGATCCATTAAATTTCAAAACCACATTGCCCCGCACGCCACGGGCTCCACGCTCATTGAGTGGGGCGACACCCGCGTGATTTGTGGCGTGAGCATTGAGGAAAGCGTCCCGCGCTGGATGCAGTCGCAGGGCGTGGAAGGTGGCTGGATCACCGCCGAGTATTCGATGCTGCCGTACTCCACGCTGGATCGCAAACGCCGCGACATCAACAAGGGCAAGCTCGACGGCCGCTCCACCGAAATCCAGCGCCTCATCGGCCGTTCATTGCGCGCCGCCATTGATCTGAAAAAACTTGGATCGCGCACCATTTGGATTGATTGCGATGTGCTCCAAGCCGATGGCGGCACACGCACTGCCGCCATCACCGGCAGCTTTGTGGCGCTCAGTTTGGCGATTAACAAACTCGTGAACGAAGGTGTCATTTTGGAATACCCCATTCCGCATCCCGTCGCCGCCGTGAGCGTCGGCGTGGTGGAAGGCGAGCCGCTACTCGATCTCTGCTACGTGGAAGACGCCGCCGCCGATGTGGATATGAACCTCGTGATGACCGGCACCGGCGAATACATCGAGGTGCAGGGCAGCGGCGAGGAAGCCACTTTCACCGGCGATCAATTGACCGCGATGCTCGCCCACGGCAAAAAAGGTGTAGACGAACTCGTGCAACTCCAAAAAGCGGCCATCGATGCAGCGTAAATTTTTCGCCAAATGAAAACAGCCTTCAGGCAAGTTGCCCTCGCCACCACGCCCGAAGCCGAGGACGCGGTGGGCGAATTGATGCACGCGGTGTTTGGCGTCGCGCCTTCGGTGTTCACTCATCCGGAATTACGCGTGCCGGTGCTGTCGGTTTATTTGGATGAAAAAAATTCCATTACCGAAGCCCAACGCCAAACCATCGCCGAAGGAATGGCGCGAATTGAAGACTGCGGCCTAGCGATTGGCGATTGGAAACTGGAAGTCAAACGCCTTCGCCGCGAGGATTGGGTGGATTCGTGGAAGCGCCATTTTCAACCTATCCGCATTGGCGGCAAAGGTAAAAAACTTTTGGTCCGACCGAGCTGGCGCAAAGACAAAGCCGCACCGGGGCAAGCCGTGGTGGTGCTCGATCCCGGCCTTAGCTTTGGTACAGGCCAGCACGCCACGACAAAATATTGCCTACGCCAACTTGTCGCCCATCGCAAACGAGGCGAGCAGAGCTTGCTCGATGTGGGCACCGGCAGCGGCATCCTTGCCATCGCCGGCGTGAAGCTCGGTTATCGACCGGTGCGCGCCATTGATTTTGACTCCGAAGCCATCCGAGTGGCGAGGGCCAACGCAAAGCGCAATCGCGTGACGCGGCACCTCGAACCCAAAGTGGGCGACGTCACAAAACTATCTCCCCGCGCGCGGGTGAAATTCGATGTCGTGTGTGCGAATTTATATTACGACTTGCTGACCGCCAACGCCCATCGCCTCATCGCGCACGTGAAGCCCAATGGCGTGTTGGTGCTGGCAGGAATTTTGGATAAACAATTTGCCGAGGTGCAAGCCGCCGTGGAAGGGCAGGGGATGGTGCTCAAAAAAACTGCGCGGCAAGGCGAGTGGCGGTCGGGGGTGTTCGTTCACGCCGCCTGACAATCCGGGCAAACTCCGAAAAATTCCAACCGATGCGATACACTGGCGAAGCCGTGTTGTTGGGCGATGCGTTGCTCGAGGTTGCCGCGAAAACATTCGCCGATTTCTACTACCGTGCTGCATTCGCGGCAGACGAGGTGATGGTGATGGCCGTCGTCATTTTGGCCGAGAAGTTCAAAGCGCGCAGTCCCATCGCCAAAATCAAAGCGTTTCACCATCGCCATTTCCTCCAGCAAACGTAGTGAGCGATACACCGTGGCGAGATCGCAATCGAGTTGTTCGTGGATTTGCCGCGTGGTCAATGGATGCTCTTCGCGGCGTAGTACATCCAAAATCAACTGGCGTGGACCGGTGATGCGTTGCGCGCGCTGGCGGAGGCGCGCAGTTAGCTCGGCAAGGTTTTGCCGCGGATGCGTGTGGGCGGCCATTAGTGGGCGTGGGAGTGGAGCGGCAGTAACACACCGAGCGCGGCGATGGCGGCGCCGAGCGCGATGGCGGCGCCTTTTTGCAGATTATAATGATGATCCTCGCCGCTCTCGAAGAGGATGGTGGTGGCGACGTGCATAAAGATGCCGATCACCACCGCGAGCAATTGCGATGTGTATTGCTCCAAGGCGGGCAGTGAACCGATGACCGCGCCAACGGGTGCCATGAGGCCAAAAATGAGGAGGCAAATGTAAGCGCTTCGTTTGGCGTTGCCGTTATGAAGCAACATGCTAAAGAGCACAATGCTGACAGGAAACTTGTGAACGGCAATGGCGACGAGTAATTGCGAGCCGTGCGCGTGACCGAGTGGCATCGCTTCAAGAAAAGCGTGGAGGCAAAGGCCGACCATAACGGCGATTGGCGCTCCGCTTTGATGATGGTGATGATGCGAGTGGCCGTGCTCGATGCCGCCGGAAAAATTATCAAGCACGACTTGCAGAAAAAACCCGAGCAGAATGAACGCGCCAAGAGAAAGGGCGGCGTTGCCGGTTTTGCCTGCGAATACTTCCGGCAACAAATGCAAACAAGTCAGCGACATTAGATACGCGCCGGTGAACGCGGTGACGAGCTTGACGCGGCGGGGTTCGCCGAGCTTGAGCTTGAGCACGGCAAGGATTCCGGCGAGCACGGACAGAATGAGAATGGCGTAAATCACAGTCGTCTACCTGCAAATGATTTGCAATAATGGGGCGTAAAAACGGCCCGTCGGCGCGGGGCCAACGAGCCGGTGAAATTATTTCATCAACAGCATTTGCCGCGCGCGCTTGATGGAGCGGGTGAGGCGGCGCTGATAGGGCGCGGGTAGGCCGGTGTATTTGCGCGGCAGAATGCGGCCCTGATCGGTGACGTATTTGCGGAGCAACTCGACGTTTTTGGGGTCGAGATCGACGAGGTTGAGATCCACCTCGGGTTTGGGGCGTGGGGTGCGGCGTTCGCTGCTGCCGCCGCGCTTGTCGGTTTTGTTGTTTTTACGTGGCATAAAATTATTTGATTTCGCGGTGCACAGTGTGACGCCGCAGGTGGGGATTGTATTTCTTTTTTTCCACTCGGTCGGCTTGGAGTTTTTTGTTGCGGGTGGACATGTAGCGGGAGACCGGCTTGCCTTCAGCCTTGGCCTCAGTGCATTCGAGGGTGATGATTTCGCGTGCCATAATTTATTTCTTTGATTTAGCGGGTTTGGCCGACTTTGCTTTTTTCGCGGGCTTTGGTTCGCTGCCTACTTCGTCGGGTGTGGTGATGGTGTTGGTGCCGGCGCCGTCGATTGTGCCGAGGCTGCCGAGTTTGCGTTGGCGCACGGCGCCATTTTTTTCCAATTGCGCCTGGGAATCGACCGTGTAGCGGGCCCATGGGATGGCGTTGAGGCGGCCTTTGGGAATGACTTTGCCGGAGATTTCGCAGGTGCCGTAGGTTTTGCGCTCGATGCGTTTGAGGGCTTCCTCGATTTCGTAGACGGCGTCTTGATCGTATGAGAGGAGGCTGAGCGCGGAGTCGCGGTCGAAATTATCGGTGCCCGAATCGGCCATGTGCATAGAGTAACCGGACATTTCCTCGGCGGATTCTTTTTTGATGTCGCCCATTTGATGCAGCAGATGGTCGCGGAGGTCCATGAGGACATCGTAATATTTTTTCCACTCGGTTTTAATTTTCACGCCGTCCATGGGGCGGTAAGTGGAAGAGGATTTTTTAGGCGCGGGTTTGAAGCCGAGAATGGCGGCAGCATTGGCGAGGGGGGCCTTGTGGCCCTTCCTTTTAGCAGCCGGTTTAGCAGCTGCCTTCTTGGCCGTTTTCTTGGCTGATTTTTTTGGGGCGCTCATCGTTCTCTGTTGGTTTTTACGGTATTTCCCGCAAAAGGGTTGGGGAAGATAGCAAACGAGGCTCAAATTTCCACAAAAAAGTGCGCTTTTTTGTGATTGGTGAAAATGCCCAATAATCAGCCTTTTTCGATGCAGGCGTAGGCGTTGTGGTTGTGGATGCTCTCAAAATTCTCGGCTTCCACCTTGTACCAAGTGACGTGCGGCAGCGCATTGAGGTGGGTGGCCACGTTGCGGACGAGGTCTTCCACGAACACGGGGTTGGCGTAGGCTTGTTCGGTGACGTGTTTTTCGTCGGGCCGTTTGAGTAGTGAATAGAGTTCGCAACTGGCGGATTTTTCCACGAGTGCGATGACGTCTTCGATCCAAACGGTTTCCTCCGAGCGCAACTGGACGGTGACTTGGCCGCGTTGGTTGTGCGCGCCCTCGGTACTGATGGCTTTGGAGCACGGGCAAAGAGTGGTGACGTTGGTGCGTACTTCGAGCACGAAATCAATTTCCTTGCCGGTGGCGGTGGCATCGAAGCGGGCCTGATAATCCATGAGGCCGGTTTTGCCGGTGACGGGCGCGGCCTTTTCCAGGAAGAACGGGAAATCCATTTCGAGGTGTGCCTTTTGTGAATCAAGGCGGTGCTGCATGGCGCGGAGGATGTCTGGAATATTTTCCACGTGGACGACGTTGCCGTGGGCGTTGAGTACTTCGATGAAGCGGCTCATGTGCGTGCCTTTGAAATGATGTGGTAAATCGACGAACATGCCGATGGTGGCGATGGTGTCCTGATGCGCGTTGGCTTTATCGCGGATGCGGATGGGGAAGCGCAGGTTGCGGACGCCCACTTTGTCGATGCGCAGTTCGCGGTGGTCGTGTTGCTTTTGGATGTCTGTCAGCGGAGGGGTTTGTTTGTCGGTGTCCATTGCGGGCGGGAAAGCTTAGCACGGATTTTGGAATTGGCAAATGACTTTCCCAGAGGAGCGAGATGGATATACTCAGCGCATGAAACCCATTTTGGTATTACTAATTACCGCGGGCGCATTGGCGGCGGCGGACACATTCACCGTGGCGACCTTCAACGTGGAAAATTATTTCCTGCGCTCTTTCGGCACGCGCAAGGCGAAGCCGGTGGCATCGCGGGCGAAGGTGGTTGAGGCTATTTTAAAAATCGAACCCGATGTATTGGCATTGCAGGAAATTGGAAGGCGAGCGGCTCTGGATGAATTGATGGCGGGCTTGAAGGCGAAGGGCTTGAATTATCCGCACGTGGAATGGGTGCAGGGGCCGGATCTGGCGATTCATTTGGTGGTGCTCAGCCGGTTCCCCATCGAGAGCCACAAGGCGCATTCGAAGGTGGAATACTTGCTCGATCGCCAGCGGTTTCAGGTGTCGCGTGGGTTTGGCGAGGTGACGATTCGGGTGAATGCTAATTACAAGTTTACGCTGCTCAATGCTCATTTGAAATCCAAGCGACCGGTGCCACGGGCGAGCCAGTCCGAGATGCGGCTGAATGAGGCGCGCGAATTGCGGCGCATCATCGAGGCTCGGCTCAGGGCGGATCCAAAGGCGAACATATTAGTGGCGGGTGATCTGAACGACTCCCCCAACCAACCGCCCATCCGCACTTTGCTGGGCGGCAAAGCGCCGAAGTTGGTGGACCTCCGTCCCTTCGAGCGCAATGGCGATCGCGCGCTGAATTCTCAAAGCACTAAGTCTATCCCGCGGCGCGTGGCGTGGACTTCGTTTTACTCGAAGGAGGATAGCTATAGTCGGTTTGATTATTTAATCGCCAGCCCCGGAATGAATCGTGAATTGCGCCGCGCGGGCATGTATGTACAAGCGATGGCGGATTGGGGGTTGGCCTCGGATCATCGGCCGGTGGTGGCTTCGTTTTTTGCAGAAGACAAGTGAGCTATTCCGAGGACGCGCGCGGGAAGGCTTTGAGCGAATAGTTGAGCGAAAGTTGGACTTCATCGTTGCGCCGACCGGTGTCGGTCACAAAACGCAGGTCCACAAAAAATGTCCAGCTGCGCATGTCGCGGTGGAGGGTGTAGCTGTGTTGGGAGAGTTGGCCTTTGACGGCGTCATAATATTGCCGCGTGGCAAATGACCAATCTTCGTTGAAGCGATACGCCGCACCGGTGTAGAGCGCACTGGTGCGGTCGGCGCTGGAGGTGCTGGGATGAGCGAGGTAATAATAGTGGCCGAGGTTGAGGCGCCAGTTGTCATCGGGGGTAAAGTTTACGCTGTTGTTCATCAAGCGCCACACTGAGTTGTCGAGGTCATAGCGTTGGTTGGATTGCAGTTCAATCCAGTTGCGGGGGCGGAAGCGCAAATCGGAGAAGGCATCGGCGAAGGTGTTTTGGCTGGAGTTGGGGTCGAGCCGCCAATCGGTGTAGAGATTCCAGTCGATGAGTTCATCGATCGCGCGTGTTTGTTCTTCGCCGATGCGTGCGGTTCGCCGGGTTTGCCAAATGTTCCGCAGGCCAAGGCGCACGGCATTTTGGCTGTCGATGTTATCGATGGCGTTGTAGTCGGGCATTTCAAAGGGGAGCAGATTGGGCGAGGTGATTTCGTTGTCCAGTTTGTCCAATTCGCCCGGCGTGCGGTTGGGGCGCGGGATGAACACATAATTTATGGAAGGCTTCACGATATGGCGCAGACCGTTCACATCCAGCAGCTTGTTTTGCACATCGGGCATCAGCTTGGAAAATTTGGTGGAAAGCTCCACGCCGGTGTTGAACACGTAGCGTTCGCTGCTGGCTGTGGATTTGCCGCGGCCTTCGGTGGCGCCGTAGTGCGTGAGGCGCCCGCCAATGCGAGGGGTGACGTTCAGCCAGCCGTTGTAGGTTTTGGGCATGTAAATTTGGTGGAGAGTGTCCAGCCGCATCATGCCGTAGTCGTCTGTGCTGTTGTTAGCGTAGCGGCGATTGAGATAGGCCAGCGAGCTTTCGGTGTCGTAAAAAAGCGGCGTGTCGCCCAAGCGATGTCGCGTGCCGCTTAGGCGCAAATCGGGCAGACGTTGCACGGTTTCGTAAAAATCATTCACCCGCGGCTGCATCAACAGATTGAGTTCGTAGTTCGACCATTTTTTGTCCAGCTCAAGAAATGAATTGGGCTGCACGTTGTCGCGATACAATCCCTCGAAAAAATCGCGCCGCATATATTCGTCCGATTCCAAATTAAAGTTTGCCGTGGCGGTGAAGCCATTGGTGGTGCTCAGGCGATGCTGCCATTGGGCGAGGTCGCGTTCGCGATCGATGGTTCGGCTGAGTGAATCGGTTAGCGGATCATCATCCCACGCCCGGTAGAGCGAGAGTCGGCCTTCGCCGCCGCTACCGAGGTTGTAATTGAAGTCCGGCCCCATGGCGAAGCCGCGTTGCGAGCGGTAATCAAAATGAAATTCGCCGCCAAATTTATCGCTGCTCGGCCATCGCAACGAGCTGAGCAAATAGCTGCCCCATTCGCTTTTGATGCCCGGCTCGAAGTGCATGTTCCACGGATGCCGTTTTAAGCTGCGTTTATAATAAGGCAAATACATCACCGGCAATTTGCCGAAATGCAGCGAAGCGTTTCGGAAAATGATATGCTCGCCGGGCACGATCTCCACTTCCTTGGCCTTGATCACCAGCGACGGCTGGGCCACGTCGTCCGTGGTGAAGGTGGCGTTCTTGGCGGTGTAAATTTTATTGGTGGTGTTGCCGGTCAGGTTTTCGCCGTGCATAA
>CAUZWB010000020.1:0-13462 GCA_963583525.1 Verrucomicrobiia bacterium
AATGAGCGATTCCTCGATGAGAATTTCGTCCACCGGCGAAAGATCCACGCCTTTTTTGGCGAGTTCCTCGAACTCGTCACGATTGTACGCGATGCCGCCGCCGGTGCCGCCGAGCGTGTACGCGGGCCGAATGATGAGCGGGAATTTTCCAATCTTGTCCGCGACGGCCCACGCCTCCTCCATGTTGTGGGCGATGCCGCTCACGGGCACGTCGAGGCCAATCTCGAGCATCAGTTCCTTGAAGCGCGCGCGGTCCTCGCCGCGCTCGATGGCGTCGGCTTTCGCGCCGATCATTTCCACGCCGTGCTTTTCCAAAACGCCCGTGCGGAAAAGTTCCATCGCGGTGTTGAGGCCCGTCTGCCCGCCGAGCGTGGGGAGCAGCGCGAGTTGGCCCTCCGCGCCGAGCGACTTCATCTCGGCCAATTCGCGCACGATGATTTTCTCCACCGCCTCGGGTGTGACCGGCTCGATGTACGTGCGGTCGGCAAATTCCGGGTCGGTCATAATGGTGGCCGGATTGGAATTCACCAGCACCACGCGATAGCCCTCCTCGCGCAGCGCCTTGCACGCCTGCGTGCCCGAATAGTCAAACTCACACGCCTGCCCAATGATAATTGGGCCAGCGCCAATGATCAGAACCGAATGAATGTCGTCGCGTCGCGGCATAAACCACGCGAGGCATACCGGAAAACCGCCAGAGTTGACAGAGATTTTCTGCGATTATAGCAAACTTTGCTGCTTCCCACCGTCCATTTTCAGGCCGAGGCGGTCGTAGCCGAGCTCGGTGGCGGTGCGGCCTTGGGGGGTGCGGTGGAGGTAGCCTTCCATGATTAGAAAGGGCTCGTAGACTTCCTCGAGCGTGTCGGGCTCTTCGCCGACGGCGGCGGCGATGGAGTTGACGCCGACGGGGCCGCCGCTGAATTTTACGATGATGGTCTCGAGGATGCGCTTGTCCATTTCGTCGAGGCCGTGGCTGTCGATTTCCAGCATCGCGAGGGCGGCGTCGGCGATGACGTTGGTGATTGCGCCGTCGGCTTTTACTTGGGCGTAATCGCGGACGCGGCGGAGGAGGTTATTGGCGATGCGCGGGGTGCCTCGGCTGCGACGGGCGATTTCGGTTGCGCCTTGTTCGTCGATGGCGACATCAAGCAAACTGGCGGAGCGCGTGACGATGCGCGTCATGTGGTCGGCGGCATAATAGTTGAGGCGTTCGCGAATGGGAAAGCGCGTTAGCAACGGCGCAGTGAGCAGCCCGCTGCGGGTGGTGGCGCCGATGAGCGTAAATCGCGGGAGATTCAGCCGCACGCTGCGGGCGTTCGGGCCTTGGTCAATGATGATGTCCAGCTGGTAATCCTCCATCGCGGGGTAGAGATATTCCTCCACGGTTTTTTGCATGCGATGGATTTCATCGATGAAGAGCACATCGCCTTCCTCGAGATTGGTGAGCAACCCCGCGAGGTCCGCCGCCTTCTCGATGGTCGGCCCGCTGGTGCAGCGGAGGTTCGCGCCCATGGCCTTGGCGATGATGTGCGCCAGCGTTGTCTTGCCCAATCCCGGCGGGCCCGAGAGCAGCACGTGGTCAATCGGCTCCGCGCGCTGCGTGGCCGCCGTCACGGCAATCTCCAGACGTTCGCGCACCTTCTCCTGCCCGCCGAATTCCTCAAAAGCCACCGGCCGCAGCGACGTCTCAAACACCGCATCCGGTTCCCCCAATTCATCAGTCACCCGCGTGTCCATTGGGTTGAGAGTGGAGGAGTGGGAGCGCGAGGGACAAGGCGATTCGGTTAACAGAGGGGATGGGAATGCCCAAAGACCAAAATCCAAGTCCCAAGGAATGACCAACCAACAATAACCAATTTAGAGTTTGGATGTGTGGATTTCCTTGGTCATTTCGCCTTCTCTCTATACTCTTGCGGCGATGGCGGAGCGCGATGATAATGAGCCTTTTGAGGAATCCGACGAATCGTCGGAGGCAGAATTTTGGCCGAATTATGCTCCGGTGCCGGTGCAGTTTCATTCGTTCTTGGAGGAAGGGCCGTTTGCGAAGTGCACGTTGTGTGATGAAACGTTGATGGAGGATGGCACGCAGTATCTCATTCACAAGGCGTTTCATCGCGAGGAGGTCATTTTTGAATACGCGATGTGCCTGCCGTGCCGCGCAAAAATGCAGGGGGAGCTTTCGGTGGAATCCATCGAGGCTATCAACGCGTATATGGAGCAGTACGAAATCGAGGATCGCACGGGGCCGATGATGGAGGCGCACGGCACGGATGTTTCCAAATGGCTCTCGCACTGTCTCGTCACCGGCGCGCCCATTGCCGAGGCGGAGGAGTATCATTACTACGCATTTTGCGACGGGCCGGATTTGGTGTTCAACGGATTGCCGATTGCGCTCGCGGGTAACGTGGATGAGGAGCTCAACGAGTTGCTCTCACAAAAAACCCGTGACCGATTGGATGGGTTTGTGGATGAACAATTTGGTTTGCCCCCGGAATTGCGGAAGCCAATTAAGGGGAGTCCGGTTTTCATTTAAATGACCCAGGCCAAAAACCCAATTCCCAAGGAATACCCAACAATAATTTTCAAATGGATTTTGGGTATTGGAACTTCCTTGGGCCTTGGTAATTCTTGTTTGAACATTTCCCCTACTTAAGTCAGTCTAACCCCATCGATGCTTGATTTCATCGGAAATAAAGTGACGCATTGCGACGGTGTTTCGCGGCGTAGTTTTCTGCGCGCGGGCGCGTTGGGCGTGGGCGGCTTGACGCTTGCGGATGTATTGCGTGCGGAGGCCGCGAGTGGCAAGTCGCACAAAGCCGTCATCAACATCCATCTTGATGGCGGGCCGCCGCAGATGGATATGATCGATCCCAAACCGGAAGCACCGGCGGAATTGCGCGGCGAATTTTCCTCCATCAAAACAAAAATTCCCGGCGTGCATCTCACTGAGTTGATGCCGCAAGTGGCGGCTGCTGCTGACAAGTTTGTTTTCTTGCGCTCGCTCGTGGGCAGTGCCGGGCGGCACGATGGGTTTCAGTGTCAGAGCGGTTATCACATCAAAGAGCTGGCTAGCATCGGCGGGCGACCTGCGATGGGTTGCGTGGTGGATAAATTGCTTGGCCCAAATGGAAATGCTCCGGCGTTTGTGGATCTGATGCAAGGCAGGCCCTTGGCGCGCAACAGTGCGCGGGTTGGTTTTTTGGGGCCTGCGTTCAAGCCATTTCGGCCAGACATCTCGCATCTTTTTCAGCGCGAACTTGAACAGGGAATGAAGGGCGAACTGGCGCGACTCGGTAAAGATCATCAAGTTAATCTAAAACTCATCAAGGGCCTCAATGCCGAACGGTTGGACGACCGCGTCGGTTTGCTTCAGCAGTTCGATGGGGTTCGGCGGCAAATGGAGCAGGGCGGTATGATGAGCGCGATGGATCGTTTCAATCAACAAGCCGTAGACATTCTCACCTCCGGAAAATTTGCCGACGCAATGGATTTGGAAAAGGAAGACCCCAAAGTGCTCGCTCGCTACACTCCGCGCCATAAAGAAGAAGGCGGGCGGGGAACGACCGCCGATGGCTATAACGCCTCGCGCAAACTTCTGCTTGCCCGCCGCCTCATCGAAGCCGGCGTGCGCGTGGTGAGCGTGAGCTTCAGTGATTTCGACACGCACTCCAGCAACTTTAGTCGAATGCGCCATCTCGTGCCCGTGGTGGATCACGCGCTCGCCACGCTCGTGGCCGATCTTGGCGAACGCGGAATGCTCGATGATGTGCTCATCGTTGCGTGGGGCGAATTCGGGCGCACGCCCAAGGTCAACGCCAAAGGTGGGCGCGACCATTGGCCGCGCGTCTCGCCGGGGTTGATGGCCGGCGGCGGCATCCGCACCGGCCAAGTCATCGGCGCCACCGACAAAATTGCCGCCGAACCCACCGAACGCCCCGTGCATTACCAAGACGTGATGGCCACGATGTACCAACACCTTGGCCTTAACCCCAACGCCACCACTGTGAACGACACCACCGGTCGCCCGCAATATCTGTGCGATACCGGCCGGCCGATTCGGGAGTTGGTTGGGTAGGACTGGCCCTCCGGGCCGGCCGCGGCGTGCTCGGAGAGCCCGCCCTACCTTTTACATTTCTCAAATTTCATAAGTTTCAAAAAAATAGAAATGTTGCATTGCTGCTTTTGGTGTGAAAAATGCGGCGATGGATGTAGCGGTATTTGGAGCGAGCGGATTTATTGGGCGCCACACGTGCGAATGCATGCGGGCGGATGGTATCGCGGTGCGCGAATTGGCGCGGCGGTCGGATCCGCCGATGGATGCGCTGCGGGCGACTGAGGCGGAATTGGCTCGCGCCATTGAAGGATGCGATGCGGTGGTGAATGTGATTGGCATCAAATGCCCGGATGGCCCGCAGACGTTTCACGCAATGCACGTGACGGTGCTGGAGAAAATCCTCGCCGCAATGCGCGAGGCGGATGTGCGGCGGTTGGTGAACATCAGCGTGGTGGTCAGCAAACCCGATCCGGGCAGTGCGTATCACGACACCAAATGGCAGGCGGACGAGCTCCTCTGTGCCAGCGGCGTGGACTGGACGCTGCTCAAGCCCGGCGTGGTGTACGGGCGCGGCGATAATATGCTTGGCCATCTCACGTTGATGATTGGGCTCACGCGATTTTTTCCGATTGTGGATCGCGGCCGTTCGCAGATGCAGCCGGTGTGCGTGCTCGATGTGGCAGCGGCCATTTCGGCGTGCGTACAAAAGCCGGAAACCATTGGCAAAACTTTTGACGTCGTTGGCCCCGAGCCGATGGAGTTGCAGAAGATTGTGCGGACGGTGGCCGAGGCGATGGGCGAGCCGGTGGTTATCCTGCCCACGCCGTATCATTTGATGAAGCCCGCCGTGCACGTGATGGGCTGGGTGATGCGCGAGCCACTGTCTACCCCGGCGCAGTTGCAAATGCTGCGCGAAGGAATGACCGGCGACGTGGAACCGATGCGGTGCGAATTGGGCGTGGAGCCGAGGGAGTTTACGGCGGAGAATATTCGGGGGATGTTGCCGGGGTAAAATGATGTAGCCCAGCCCGGTGGGCTGGGAACCCGGGCCACCGCCCGGGCTACAATCACATCCGAAAATCTTCGGCCTTCTTTTTTTCCTGCTTGTTTAGCACGCGCATATCGAGGCCGTCGTAGATGACGAGTGATTTTGGCGCGACGCTATCCATGATGAACACGTTGCCGCCGATGGTGCTGTGGGCGCCAATGACGGTGTTGCCGCCGAGGATTGTTGCGCCGGGATAAATGGTGACGTGATCCTCAATGGTGGGATGGCGTTTCTTGCCGCGCAGCCCTTGGCCGGCGGAAGTCGACCGCGCGCCGAGCGTGACGCCGTGGTACATTTTTACGTGATCGCCGATGATCGTCGTTTCGCCCACCACGCAGCCGGTGCCGTGATCGATGAAAAAATGATGGCCGATGGTCGCGCCGGGGTGGAGATCCATTCCGGTACGCGCGTGCGCCCATTCGGTCATAATGCGCGGCAAAAGAGCGACGTCTTTTTCGTAAAGCACGTGCGCCATCCGCTGCACGGAAATGGCTTCGATGAAGGGATAGCTCACGATAATTTCCTCGTGGCTCTTGGCGGCGGGATCGCCATCGAAGGCGGCCTTCACATCGGTACTTAAAATTTTCCGCATTTCCGGCAGACTCGCAAGCAAATGCATCGTCAACTCGCGCGCGGCTTCGCGTGGGTTTTTCTTGGCGGCTTCGGTGGGTGGAGAATGTGCAATGCTCTTGAGCAGTTCATCCTCCAGCCGTCCTGCCACCGCATCCATCAGCAGAGCCGTTTCCATTTTTAACTCAGAGGAATGGGTGACCTTATTGTCAAAAAAACCAGGAAACAGCAGCGTCAACAAATCCGAGGTGAGATCCATCATGCCACTTTTGGAAGGCAGGTTGGTGCCGTCCAAATGGTTGATGCCCCCCACACTGGCGTAGGAGGCGATCAATTGATCCGTTAGCTCGGTAATTTTCACGCGGCGAGTAAACCCCACACGGCGGAGCGGCGCAAGGATGGAGCTACAGTATCTGTGACACCGCAGCGGCGGCTTGGGCGGGGGAGATGTCACGAAGGCAGCGCAGATCGATGGGGCATTTTTTTAGAAAACAGGGGGAGCAGGGGGCGGTGGTGCGGAGGAATTGGTGTGCATTGTCACCGGGCAAACCGGGCGCGGTGAGTTCGGGGCTGGTGCTGCCAAACGGGACGATGACCGGTGTGCCCACGGCGGCCGCGACGTGCATGGGGCCGGTGTCGTTGGTGAGCACGGCGTTGCATTCGGCGAGGGTGGTGACGAGTTGGGTGAGCGATGTTTTGCCGGCGAGGTTGGTGGTGTGTTTGGCGGGGAGTGCTTCGGTGATTTCGGTTGCGGTTTCCACATCGCCTTTGCCGCCGAGCAGGAGCAATTGGGCTTGGTGTTTTTCGATGAGGATTTTGGCGGCTTCGATGAAATGCGCCGTGGGCCAGCGCTTGGCGGGGCCGTATTCGGCACCGGCGATGAGGCCGATTTTGGGGTTGCCGGAATTTTTTGTTACCGAATTTTTTAGGCGCAGCGCGGGTGCCGTGGGGTTCTCACTGGCGCCGAGTTGTTTGGCAAGGTGCAGGTATTGATGAATGTGATGGGCACGCGCAGGATATTTTTCGGGCGGCAAATTGTTGGTGATGCGGTACTGGATATCCAGCGGCAGCCGTTTGTGCATGGGCACGGCGTGGGGGTGGGGGGCGATTGGCTCGGTGAGAAACCACTTGCGCCAGAGGCTGGCGTAGCCGATGCGGCGAGGGATGTTTGCGTGCCAGCACTCGAGCGCGCTGCGGGGTGAATTGGGCAGGATGAGGGCGGTGTCGAAATTACTTTCGCGCAGGCGTTGGCCGATGGTGAATGGGGATTCGCTTTTCGCAAAAGTGAGCACCTCGTCAAAGTGTTCGGTGCCGTCCCAAAGGCCGGCGAGTTTTTCGTGGGTGAGCAGGGTGAGGCGCGCATCGGGGAGTGCTTCGCGCAATCGATCGATGGCGGGCAAGGCCATAATGGCATCACCGAGCCAATTGACACCGCGGATGAGAATGTTGTTTGGCGCGCTCATTCGGATTCGGGTTTGGGGCGGGGTTTCCAGCGGTTGTGTACCCAGAACCAGTTGGCGGGGTCGCGGCGGATGTAGTCTTCCTGCGCGGTGATAATGTCGCGGGTGAGGGCTTCGGTGGTGCGGCGCTTGCCGTTCTCGCGCAGTGGGATTTCTTCGCCGAGTTCCAGCTTCCAGCGTCCGAGGCTGGTGCGAAAACAGGCGCCTGGAAACAGGCGGGATCCATAACGCTTGGCCATCACGGCGGGCGCAGCGCTAACGGAAGCTTCGTGGCCGAACACCGGCAACCGTAAGCCGCTGTCACCGGCGTGTTGATCGGCCAATAGGCCGAGTAGGATGGAGGGTCGTTTCATGGTTTCCTTGAGCTGCGCACCTTCGTTGCGGCGCTCGAAATAAAGGCAGCCGGAGGCTTTGCGCAGCGCGAGCATTAGCTCGGTCAATTTCCGCTGGCGGAGGCCGCGATAGGTGGTGACGACTTGACCGGAGGGCACGGCGAGTTTCATCCACGCGAAGAGTTCGAAATTCCCGAAGTGGCCAGAGGCGAGCAGGATGCGTTCGTTCGGATTGGCTTGCAGGATTTTTTCCAGTTGCGCGAAGCCTTCGAATTCCAGGATTTTTGAAATGGCTTCGGCGTTCATGGTGCCGGTCTTGAGAATGCAGGCGTAGGTTTCGCCAAGGCGTCGGAAATTTTCTTTGGCGAGTGCGCGGATTTCGTCGGTAGGTTTTTCTGGAAAACAGACGGCCAAATTTTCCAACGCCACTTGGCGGTGTCGTCGGTCGAGATGCCACGCGAGTGCCCCGGCGCATCGGCCGAGGCGGCCGAGGCAGCGCAGCGGCAGGCATTGCGCGATGGCAACGAGGGCGCGGGCGAAAAGGTAAAGGCAGGTTTCCATCTCCGTTCAGTTAGCGAAAGCGGATCTTGCGCACGCAGTCGTCAAAGTCCTTGGCGCCGTTGAGGATTTTGATTTCGACGCGCATATAATAAATGGGGAGATCCACGCGGTCGAGTTTAGGGAATCGCACGGCGTCTTTTTGGGTGGTGATGATGACTTCAGCGCGGCGTTTTTTGGCGCGGTTAATCGTGTTGAGCAGCTCCTGTTGAGTGAACCGGTGATGATCGGCGAAGCGTTTGGTGTACACCAACTCCGCGCCCTGATCGGCGAGGCTGTTTTCAAAACTCTCCGGCTGCGCGATGCCGCTGAGGGTGGCGATCTTGCGGCCCTTGAGCCATCCGATTTCTTCACGTTGATCGGGGTTGAAGACATCCTGAAAAAAAAGCGGCCAATGAATGCATTCGATGATGCCCGCTTGCGGGTTGTGTTTGCGAATGCGGGCGCGGAGGGCGGCGGTGTCGCCATTGCTTTTGGTGATGAAAATGGTGTCGGCGCGTTTGAGGTGCTGCACGGGCTCGCGCAGGGTGCCGCGCGGGAGGAGTTGCTCGTTGCCAAACGGGAGCTGCGCGTCAATGAGCACGATGTCGCGTCGGCGTCCGGCGAGTTTCCAGTATTGGAAGCCGTCATCGAGCAGTAAGGTGTCGCAGCCGAATTTCTCGATGGCATAGCGTCCTGACTTCACGCGATCTTTGTCCACCAGCACAACGACGTCTTTGAGATTGGAGGCGAGCATATACGGTTCGTCGCCGGCGTCCTCGGAATTGAGCAGCAGATTTTTGGCATCGGAAACCACGCGAGGCGGGGTGGTGTCATCCTGAAACAGAAGTTTGTTTCGCAAACGCTGCAAAAGGGGCGGCGGCTTGGAGCGATATCCGCGCGAAAGAATGGCAACTTTGCGTCCGTGATCCTGTAGCACGCGGGCAAATTTTTCGACGACCGGCGTTTTGCCCGTGCCGCCCACAGTGAGGTTGCCCACGGTGATGACCTGCACGCCGAGGGGATGATCGCGAATGATGCGGGCTTCGTAAAGCCAGCGGCGTGCTTTGACGCCAACGAGGAAAACCTTGGAGAGACAAAAAAGCAGCCCGCGCAAAGCCGTGGCGCGTTTGCCGCGGCGCTCGTTGAAAATCACCTCCAGCGCGAAGGTTTCAAATTGTTCCTGCCAGGCACGGAGCGTCTCGCGCATTGGGCGGAGTGTGCTGGAGAATCAGCCGCATTTCAAGCTAACGAAAAAGAAGCCAACGAACGTCAGGCGGCAGCGGCCCGATTTTGGGCGGTAGATTTGGGCGGATTGGATGGCGTGGCTGATGGGCCTTCGGACGGTGATTTTGGCCGGGGCGGGCGCGGGCCGTTGGTGTGCGGCAAGTCGGGGCGGGGGCGAATCGGGCGACCACCACCGGGCCGTCCGGGTTCGGGGTTGATTCGAAAGTGCGGCAGCCGGTCAAAGGTGCGCGCTTGTTCAGGGGTGAGGAGGGCACGGATTTCTTCCCGCACTCGTTTGTCTTCGGTGATGATTTGCTCGCGGAAGGGTTTGCCAAATTCCCGCACGCGGTCGTGGCCCGCTTTGCGGATTTTGAGCATCTGTGTTTTTTGCTCGTCGGTGAGCTTGAGGTGATTATCGAGATAACCGTGCGAGCGAAACATCATCGGGCGCGCGGGTGATTGCGGGAAGCCCTTGGAGTTCGCCGGCGAAAATTTGCCATTTGGAGTTGCGGGATTAGCAGGATTTGTGGATTCCGGCGCAGGTTGATCGGTGGCATTGCGATGGCTCAGCAAATGCCCCGTGCCCACACCGCTGCCGAAGATCAGCACGGTGGCCAGAATGACCTTCCATTGATGCATCAGAAATTATTCGGCGTTATTCGCCAGTGGAATCCGGATCGATGGCAAGCATCACAATGCTTTCCAAATCCTCTTCACCGGGGGCTTCGAAATTTGCAATCGCCGGAGCGGCGTTCCCTTGCGGCGTAGTGGCGCCGGTACCATCGGTGGGGGCTTTCATCCACACCGCCACCAACACCAGCACGGCGAGGCAGGGCACCACGGCTTTCCAAAGTGACTGAGCCCACGCGGACCAAACATCGGCGATGTTTGCCACGGCGGCGGGGGCTTCTTTGATGTGCGCCATGATGCGCTTCTCGAAGGCGTACGGCACGCGGTCGTTGGCGGGAATTCCCCGCGTTTCGGCCAGCAACCGCTCTAAAATGTCTTCTATCTTCTTCATCGTTCTATTATGCAGACGGCCCGTTTGCGGGCGCGGTTACAGGTACTTTTCCGGGGCCAGCGTGGCGAGGATTTTCTTCATTTTATCCCGCGCGCGGTGGGCCCGCACTTTCACGTTTGACTCCGTAAAATCAGTCAATTCTGCAATTTCTTTCACCGATTTCCGCTCGATATCAAGCATCGTGATAATCATCCGATCATCCGGTTTCAGCCCCTCCAGCAAGCGATCCACCAGCGCCTTTGCAGCTGATTGATTGGCCTCTTTTTCGCTGTTATCCTCGCCCACATTTTCCAGCCATTCATTTTCTTCATTGGATAAATCGGTGGCATTCCACTCGCGATTGCGCTGATGTTTGCGCAAAAAATCGTAGCACGTAAATGTCGCCGTCCGCATCAGCCAATGCTCGAATGGCGCGTCGCCTCGGTAGCTCGAAAGCTTGCTGTACGCTTTCATAAATACCGTCTGCACGATGTCCTCCACCTCATCCTCGCGGCGTGCGTAACGGCGCGCGATGGCGAATACGCGCGGCTGATACTTCACCACCAACGGCTCGAAACTTTCCGGGTTGCCTTCCAGCACCTCCGCAATTAGTTCCTTGTCCGTTGGAATCGTCGCATCCATCGCGCTGTTGATAACAGAGCCAGTCATTCAACCAACGAAAAAAGCCACCGGGTTATCCCCGATGGCTGTGAAAATGAAATTACCCGCTAGCGTCCACGCGGGCCGCGATCACCACCGCGTTGTGGGCCGTGACCTTGAGGGCCGCGAGCGCCACCGCGTTGCGGGCCGTGGCCTTGAGGGCCGCGAGCGCCACTGCGTTGTGGGTCGTGACCTTGCGGGCCGTGACTTTGAGGACCGCGAGCGCCACCGCGTTGCGGGCCGTGGCCTTGAGGACCGCGAGCATCACCGCGTTGTGGGGCGAACTTTGCTTGGGGCGCGGGGCCGCGTCCGCAATGCGGGCAAACTCCGGAAGGCTTGCCCTGTTGTGGGCCACGGGGGCCGCGTTGGCCTTGAGCCATGGAGGCCATCCGTTGGTGCATTTGGATAATGCCGTGCGGAGGACCTTGTTGAGGGCGTTGCTGTGGGCCGCGATTTTGGCCAAATCTTTGTTGGCTCATTTGCTGGCGGGCTTGGGCAAATTGCTTGATGCGTTCGCCGATGGCTTTGCGAATGTCTTCGCCCGAAGGTCGTTGCTGTTGCGAGCTGCGGCCCCAGTTTCCTTTAGCCGCTCTGGCGCGTGCTTCTTGATATTTTTTCATGCGCTCGGCCCACGCTTTGCGGGCGTCGTCACCTCGTGAGGAGGGTTGACGGGTTTGCGGTTTGCGGTCGCTATCGCGACGATCATTTTGGGCTGCTCGACTGGTGATTTTGGAATGCAGCACCATGAACTCTTTTTTGTCGATAAAACCGTCGCGATTCGAATCGATCTTGGTAAAGCCGATCCCTGAGGTCATCCGCTCGGGAGCTTCTTTTACGGAAATTTTCCCATCTTTGTTTTTGTCGTTAGCCATAAAAATCGCTAACGGGTTTGCTCCGGTGGAGGCACCATCGGGCCGTGCGGGTCGTGTTTTTGGGGCGTTCGATTTTTTGGTGATTTGTGCACGCGACGTGTTGTGGCGCTCTAATGCTTCGCGCGCCC
Organism: Verrucomicrobiia bacterium; assembly: GCA_963583525.1. Classification (GTDB taxonomy): domain Bacteria; phylum Verrucomicrobiota; class Verrucomicrobiia; order Limisphaerales; family UBA1100; genus JACNJL01. The sequence continues at coordinate 11,889 of CAUZWB010000020.1, forward strand.
AATCGGCATCGCGGTTGTTGTTTTGCGCGGTTTTCCGTTGGTTATCTGCAAAAAATGCGCGTCGATAAGCCTCTCGGCCATTTTCATCAAGACTGCGGAGGAATGTCATTTTCTCCCGATAATCCAGCGTTCCGTCGCCGTTTTGGTCATATTTCTTGGTGATTTCGCTTTTTGACAGGGTTTTTGGGCCAGTTTGATCTTCGGAATTGCCTGAAATCACCGCAATTCCAGCGGTTAACATGGCGATGGTGAGTGTACAATTTTTCATTTTTTTTTTTGTTTTCTTTAGTTTTGAGTGAAAACTGGAGCGATTCCCACCTCGGTTATTTTGGCAGACGCCGTTTGGGGGTGTGCGTTACACAATTTTGAAGGCGGTTGGAATTGACACGTCTGCTGTCTTTGCTATTGTCTCCGTCCCCGAGGGCCAAAATCCAACGGGACAACCTAATGGTTTGGAGGTGAATTTAGGTTAATGACAGAAATTAAACTGAAAAAAGGCGAACCCGTCGAGCGTGCGCTGCGGCGTATGAAGAAGAAGCTCGATCGCGAGGGCACCATCAAGGACATCCGTAACCGGCGTGCCTTCGAGAAGCCCAGCGCAAAGAAACGCCGTAAAATGAAAGTGGCGAAGTTCTCCGCCATGCTCGCCGCGCGTTACGCGGATTATTAGGCCTTGATCATCACGGACCTTTGATTTGAACAAGTGCGCCTGCGGGCGCATTTTTTTTTGCCACAATGAATTCACGCGACATCGCCATCAGCATCCTGCGCACGTTGCACACCGCCGGTCACGAAGCGTGGTTGGTGGGTGGCTGCGTGCGCGATGAATTGCGCGGCGCGGAGCCGAAGGATTTCGACATTGCCACTGATGCGCGGCCCGAACAAGTCGAGGCAATCTTTCCGAAAACCATCGGCGTGGGAAAAAGTTTTGGCGTGATGCTCGTGCTCGAAGGCGGCGGGCAATTCGAGGTCGCCACCTTCCGCGCCGAGAGCGGTTACACCGATGGACGCCGGCCGGACAGCGTTACTTTTGGTGATGCCGAGGCCGATGCGCTCCGGCGTGATTTCACCATCAACGGTCTCTTCCTAAATCCCGTTACCAACGAACTGCGCGATTGGGTTGGCGGCGAGGCGGATTTGAAAGCCGGCGTGCTGCGCACCATCGGCGATCCCGCCAAGCGCTTTGGCGAAGATCACCTGCGCCTCTTGCGCGCCGTGCGCTTCGCCGCGCAACTGGATTTCCAGATCGAGCCCGCCACCTTCGTCGCCGTGCAACAGCACGCGGAAAAAATCAACCGCGTCAGCGCCGAACGCATTCGCGATGAACTACTCAAACTTTTCCGCCCGCCCCACGCCGCGCGCGGGCTCGACCTCCTGCGCGATAGCGGTTTGCTCGCGCACGTGCTACCCGAAATGATGCTCACCATCGGCTGCGAGCAATCGCCCGAATATCATCCCGAAGGCGACGTGTACAAACACATCCGTTTGATGCTCGATAAAATGCCCGCCGATGCGCCTGCGGAATTGCCGTGGACCATTCTCCTGCACGACATCGCCAAACCCGCCACCGTTTC
>CAUZWB010000021.1:0-13376 GCA_963583525.1 Verrucomicrobiia bacterium
CGAGCTCGGCGACGTGATGGCGCGCATCGGTGGCCAGCTCAACCATACGATGTTCGCGTGGTTGACAAATTGAAGCGCCCGCGTCTGAATCGGGTTTCCCATGAACCATTCATCAAACCTGAAAAGACTCCTGCCCGTTTTACTGGGCGCAATTGTGTTGGGCGGCCCGGTGCGGGCTGAGGATTGGCCGCAGTTTCGCGGGTTAAACAGCGGCGGGGTTTCGTCCAGTAAAAATCTGCCCACAAAATTTTCGCACGAGGACAAGGTGCTGTGGCGCGCGAAGCTGGGCGACGGCATCGGCTCGGCGGTGATTGCCCGCGGGCGGGTGTTTAATACGGCCCTGACCGGCGAGCAGACGTTCACGGTTTTCTGCCACGACGCGAAGACGGGGCGCGCGGTTTGGAAGCAGAGTTTTCCCACCGGCAAGCTCGGGCGCATCACGCCGCCCAATAGCCACGCCTCGTCCACGCCCGCCACGGATGGCAAGCGGGTGTACGTGTATTTCAGCACGCTGGGGCTCATCGCGCTGGACGCAAAGACCGGCGCGAAGGCGTGGCAACACAAACTGCCAATGCCGGCATACCTGATGGACTGGGGCGCGGGCGCGTCGCCGGTGGTATTTAATGAGCGGGTTTATTTTTGCCAGGATGATGACCTCGCCTCGTATGTGATGGCGCTGGACGCGAAAAGCGGCCGGAAGATTTGGCGCACGCCTCGCGAGGATATGCTGGCGGGCTACGCCATCCCGGTAATTTGCACGGTGAAAAACCAAACCGACCTCGTGGTGGCCGGCTCGGGCAAGTTGATTGGGTACGACCCGGAAACCGGCCGCGAACGTTGGACGTGCAACAGCCTGTTGCGCACGGTGATGACCTCGCCGGTGGTGGTTGGCGACACGATTTATATGGCGGTGCAAAGCTACGGCGACCGTCAGCGCACACTGAAATACGCGCTGATGCAATGGCTGGACACCAACCAAGACGGTCGGCTGGCGCGCGCGGAAACGCCCAAGGAGTTTCACGCGAAGTTTGATCGCTCCGACAAGAACAAGGACAAGGCGCTGGATGCGAAGGAGATCGAGACGGCGTTTCAGTCGCCCAACAACCTCGTTGGCGGCGGCAACACCATCCAAGCCGTGCGCGGCGGCGGCCGGGGCGACGTCACCAAGACGCACGTGCGCTGGGACATCGACAACAAGGCGCCTTCGAACCTCTCCTCGCCGCTGGTGTTCAACGATCGCGTGTACGTCGTCAAATCCGGCGGCCTCTCGAGCTGCTTCAACGCCACCAACGGCAAGACGCATTGGGACCGCACGCGGCTGCGCGCCTACGGCGATTACTACGCCTCGCCCATCGCGGCGGACGGCAAAGTCTTCATCGCCAGCCGGAATGGTTTTGTCATCGTGCTCGACGGCGGGCCAGAATTGAAAATTCTCGCCAAGAACGATATGGATGAGGAAATCCTCGCCACCCCCTCCATCGCCGACGGACGGCTGTTCTTCCGCACCCGCACCGGCATCATCTGTGTTTCCAACGAGAAAAAATAAGGCAACCAATGAAAAGACTTGTTCCATCCATTCTAGCGCTCGCGCTTTACGTGTCGGCGGCAGAGGCTGCCGGGCCGTCAGTCACCATTGTTACCGGCCCGAAGCCCGCGAAGCTGGAGCAGATGGCCGCCGCTGAGGTGGCCTCGCAACTTCGGAATCTCTTTGATGCGAACGTCACAACGACTTCAAAAAAATCGTCCACCCAGAACACGGTGCTGATTGGCAGCCCGAACACCAATCCGGCAATCGCCCGTTTAATGGCCGGGCGCTGGCCGGAGCTCTCGGCGCAGGGGCATTTGCTCAAATCGTTGGACACAGCAAGCGGCACCGTGCTGGTGGTGGGCGGCGGCAGCCCGGTGGCGACGTATTGGGCGGCGGCTGAACTGGGGCATCACTTCGGGGTACGGCGCTTGTTGCACGCGGATTTCCTGCCGCTGGTGAACCCGAAATTCTCGCTGGGCGGACTAAACTTGAAACTGGAGCCAACCCTGAAACTCCGCGCGTGGCGCACGATTGGCGCGGGGCCGGACAGCCAGGAATCTTGGTCGCTGGCCGAGCACAAGATCCGGCTACGTCAGCTCGCCAAGCTGAAGTTCAACTGCGTGGTGCTGGCCATCCATGCATGGCAGCCGTTCGTGCATTTCGAGCACGGCGACATCAAGAAACAAACCGGCGTGCTGTGGCACGGCAAGCCCTACCGCGTCGATGGCGAAACCGCCGGCCGCGCCGCCTTCGGCCGTGACCGTGTTTTTAACAACCCGGATTTTGCCAACGCCAAAACCTACCGCCAACGCATTGAGGCGGGCACTAAACTCATCAAGGGCATCCTCGCCGAGGCGGAGGCGCTGGGGATGAGCACAGTCATCGAGAATGACCCGATGGAATTCCCGATTGAATTCGCGCCGCTCTTTGACGGGGTGCGCCCCAAAGAGGGCGCGCTTACGTTTCGCGCAAAGCTCGAAGTGGGCAAGCCGGAGTTGGAGGTGTTGGGCGGATTGATTGAAGCGCGGCTCGCGGCGCTCCGCGGAAGTTATCCGACCCTCAGCGGCATTACTCAGCGAGCCATCGTGTGGGACCGCAAAGACATTTTTTTCAAGCACGGCAAAACGATGAAGACGTTCAAGTGCGCGCCTCTTAAAATCGGGAACCGTCGCGGCAATGTGTTCCCTCAATTCAATCTTGGAGGCTTGCATTCGGCGGTGAAGGCCGCGCGCGCGGGAGGGCGCGATGGTTTTGTGGCGAGCTGCCGGCTGGCGGATGACTTGAACACGTCGGTTTATTATTTGTCGCGCGCGGGGTTTGATAAACAGTTCACGCCCAAAAAAGCGGTCGACACATTAGTGACTCCCATTAGTGGGCCGGGCGTGAGTGATCGGATTGCGATTGGGTTTGAGCATTTGGCGAAGGCGGGCGCGATGGTGGAAAAGAATGACCCGACGATTGCCACACTGCGGCCGGAGGTGATCATGCGGCATTACGCGATGAAGGAGCCGGTGCCGGAATGGTGGGGCGAGGCGAAGGGCGGTTTCGCCATGGCGATGAACGAGATGTATCGCGCCAACACGCGGGCGCGCGGCGGGGCGCGCGAGTACAGCCTGTATCTGGCCAAGCGGTTTGAGTTCGCGCTGCATTATTTCACGTGCCTCGAGGCCGTGCGATTGGCGGGCCACGCGAAGGCGAAGGGCGACCGGGCCGCGCAGGTCGAGCAGCTCGAGATCGCCGTGGAGGCCATACACAACGCACTGGGCGCGATGGCTGACGTGGACCGCAACAACGCCGACCGCGGTGTCATCGCCGTGCTCAACGAATACGGCTTCCGCCCGTTGCTGGAGGAACTCGAAAAGGCGGATCAATAACGCCGCAGCTCCGGTAAAAACGAAATCCGCTGGACACGCCCCGCTGCCGCCGCCACCATTCGCGTCGCCCATGGCTGTTATTGATTGGATCATCGTTTTCATTTACGCGGTCTCGACAATTGCTCTGGGCTGGTATTTCGGGCGGCAGCAAAAAAGCACCCAGGAATATTTCATCGGCTCGGGTAAGATGAACCCGATCCTGATCGGCATCTCCCTCTTCGCCACGCTGCTGAGCACCATCTCGTACCTCGCGATGCCGGGCGAGACCATGGGCAAAGGGCCGGTGTATCTCGTCGGCTACCTGGTGTACCCCGTGGTGTTTCTCGTGCTGGCGTTCGTCGTCCTGCCTGTTTACATGCGGCAGAAAAAAGTGACGAGTGCTTACGAGTTGCTGGAGAAAAAACTCGGGTTGAGCGTGCGGCTGCTGGGCGTGGTGATGTTTCTTATGCTCCGGTTGGTGTGGATGGCGCTTTTAATTTTTATGACCGCCAAAGCCATCGCGGTGATGGTGGGGGTGGACGAGAAATGGGTGCCGCTGATCGTGGCCATCACCGGCGTGTTCGCGATCACCTACACTTCGCTCGGCGGCCTGCGCGCGGTGGTGATCACCGATGTCATCCAAACAATCCTCCTGTACGGCGGCGCGTTGCTGGTGATTGGAACGGTGACGTGGGAGATGGGTGGCTTCGGCTGGTTCCCCACTGAATGGCAAGGGGATATTTGGCAGCAACAACCGATTTTTAGCACTGATCCATCCACGCGCGTCACGGTGGTGGGCACGCTACTCTCGGTAGTTTTATGGATGATCTGCACTGCGGCGGGCGATCAAGTTTCGGTGCAGCGTTACATGGCAACGGAAAACGCCGCAAGCGCCCGCAAGGCAATGACCACGTGGCTGATCGTCGGCAGCGTGGTCGGCCTCACGCTTGGCTTGGTGGGCTTTGCGTTGCTCGGATTTTTTCAGGCCAACCCGGATCTGTTGCCGGTCGGTATTACAATTCAAGAAAACTCGGACAAGATTTTCCCGCTCTTTATCGCGAACCATCTGCCTCCGGTGGTCACCGGTCTGGTGGTGTCCGGACTATTTGCCGCGGCGATGTCCAGCATCGACTCGGGCGTCAACTCCATCACCGCCGTGACGATGACCGATTTTCTCGAACGCTTCGGCCACAAGCCGGATACCGATGCGAAACACATTCGCTTCGCCCGATGGATGGCGGTGGCCATCGGCCTGATCGTCGTGGCCTTGAGTTCAGCGGTCGGTCAAATCCCCGGGGGCTTTCTTGCGGTCACCCAAAAAACTGTCAACCTGTTAACGGTGCCAATTTTCCTGCTGTTCTTCTTCGCGCTATTCGTGCCCTTTGCCAACGCGCGCGGCGTGTGGCTCGGGACGATTGCCAGCGTGACGGTCGCGGTGCTCATTGCTTTTGGCGGCCAGATCTTCGGGCAAATTCCCGGACCAAACGGGCCGAGCGACCCAATCTCTTTCCAGTGGATCTCCCCCGCCGCGTTGGTGGCCGGATTGGTCGTGGGCTTAATCGGCTGCAAATTATTTTCTAAAAAAGAACCCTCATGAACATAAAAACCACCCTCGCGGGCCTGCTGTGCCTGCTTTTATTAAATGCGTGTTCGACCAGCCGCATCGAGCTGGACGCATCCACGAAAAACAAATGCCTCGCGGTACTGCGTGCGGGATTGGCGTCTGATGAGTTTTGGCCGTCCATCCACGCCGCCGAGGCACTCACGCTCGCGGGGCACGGAGCGGAAGTGCGGCGACACCTTGAGCCAAAGTTGCAGACCGAAATGGATGATCAACATCGCTGCGGCTTGTCGCGCGAATTGATCCGCGCCGGGGACAAGGCGCAGTGTTCAGTGATGTTTGATATTTTAAAAGGCGCGGACCCCCACGGCCACGTGCACGCTGCGGAGAGTCTTTACAAGGTCGGCTGGGTGGGCGATGCCACGCCAGTGCGGGCAGCATTTGCACAGCAGGAAAACATGCGCTTTCGGCTGATGGCCGCCGGAGCATTGGTCAAGCACGAGCGCGATGCCAAGGCGTTAGCTTTCCTGCGCGAACGCATGCGCGCGGAGCCGGATCCGGACATGTTCCGCATCGTCGCTTGGCTACTCGGCCGCATCGGCGGCAAATCGGATATCGAATTGATTCGCTCCCGTATGAACGACGCGCCGGACGCAAACGCGAAGGCGTATTTGAACAACGCCATGGCTGCGCTCGGCGATGCCGCCGGGCAAGCGGCACTCGTGGGCAACCTCACCTCGACCGACGCCGGCCTGCGCGTGTACGCCGCCGTATTCGCCGGCGAAGCGGGGATGACTTCCGTGAAGCCGCAGCTCATCACATTGTTAAACGATGAGACGCTCGACGTTCGTATTCGTGCCGCGCAATCGCTACTGGTGTTGGCCCGCTGAATCGACCACATTTCCCGCACATGAGAAACAGCAAAACACTCGCCCGCATCCGCGCCGGTGAACCCATCCGCACCTGTTGCCTTGGCCACTACATTCCGGCCTACATTTGCAACGCTGCGCGCGCGGGGTACGATTGCATTTGGATTGATAACGAGCATCGTGCGCTGACCGTTCGCGAAGTGCAAGCGCTGTTGGCCATGTCGCACCTGTATGACATCGACATCATGATGCGCCCGCCGACCACAGAGAAAACCGGCATCTATCGATACCTCGAGGACGGCGCGGCAGGCGTTTTGATTCCGTTCGTCTGCACCCCCGAAAAAGCGCGTGTGCTGGTGGACGCGGTGAAGTTTCCGCCCATCGGCAACCGCGGCATCGACAACGCCAGCCTCGACGCGGATTTCTTGATTCACGATCCGGACGATTATGTCGCGTGGGCCAACCGGGAAACATTTCTTGCCGTGCAAATCGAAACACCCGAGGCGCTGAAAAACGTCGACGCCATCGCCGCGGTGGAGGGCGTGGACATCGTTTTTCTCGGCCCCGGCGACCTCGGCCTACGGCTGCGGCAGTCCGGCGAAATGTCTCTGGATGACGCGTGGCAAATTGTCGCCGCCGCCTGCAAAAAACACGGCAAAGCCTTCGGCGGCCCCGGCGACTTGAAAAAACTAAATCAACTCGGCGCACAAATGCTCATCGCGGGCAACGAGTTTCACGGCTGGTCCACTGAACTTTCAGCCGGCGCCAAGCAGTTGAGCAACCTGAATTGAATAATGAATCTGACTGGCAAAATTGCATTAGTTACCGGCGGCGGCCGCGGCATCGGCAAGGGCTGCGCGCTCGAGCTGGCACGGCACGGCGCGGACATTCTGCTCAATGACCGCCCCGGCAGCCCGGACCTCATGGCGACCGCCGACGAAATCCGCGCGCTCGGCCGCCAATGCACCCCCATCGAGGCCGATGCATTCTCGCGGACAGGCTGCGAGCAAATGGTTGCCGCCGCGCTCAAGGCCACCGAGCGCATCGACATCCTCGTCAGCAACCCCGCCTTCAGCCGGAAAATTGGGTTTCTTGATTCTGATCCGGATCTTTTTGACAAGACATTGCAGCGGACGTTGACCGGCGGATTTCATATCGGACAGATCGTGGCTCAACACATGGTCGACCGCGGCGGCGGCGGAAAGATTGTGTTCATTTCCAGTGTGCACGGCGAAATGCCGATCTCTCTCGCCAACGCCTACAACGCCGCCAAGGCCGGCCTAAACCACCTCGCCCGATCGATGTCCGTCGAGTTGCTGCCACATCGCATCAACGTCAATGCCATTGCTCCGGGCTGGATCGATACCCCCGGCGAGCGCGAGCATTTTACCGAGGACACCATTGAGCAAGAAGGCCCCAAACTGCCGTGGGGTCGGATGGGTCGGCCGGATGAAATCGGCAGCGCCGCGGCATTTCTCTGTTCCAACAACGCCGATTATATCACCGGCATCGTACTCCCGGTCGATGGCGGCATTCGTTTTAAAGGCTGTGCCGCCGACGAAATCGCAACGCCAAAAGATTAAACCATGAGCACCGCGGTCGAGCTCCAGACGCAACGCTTCGACAGCGGTCAGCCCGGACCGGACCTGCTCATCACCGCCGGCGTACACGGCGATGAACACGTGCCGATGCAGGCCGTGAGGGATTTGATCCAACACTTTCGCGAGGACGCCGCGCTCCGCCAATCATTGCGAGGCAGCGTTACTCTGGTGCCGGTCGTCAACGAATCTGCCTTCGCGCGCGGGCACCGCTGCGGTTCGGACAATCTCGATCTCGCCCGCACGTGCCCCGGCAAACCGGATGGCTCGGTTACCGAACAAACCGCGCATGCGCTGAGTCGATTGATTGAATCCGCCGACTTTTATATCGACCTCCACTCGGGCGGCACGGAGCTCTCCGTTTTCCCGCTGGCGGGATACGTCTTGCACGCGGACAGGAAAATTCTTGAAACTCAACGTGCCATGGCGCGCGCATTCAACTTGGCGTTTGTTTGGGGCACATCGGCAGAGCTGCATGGCCGCTCACTTTCCGTCGCGCGCGATGCCGGCGTGCCGGCCATTTACATGGAATATCTCGGCGGCATTTCCCCCAGCCCGGAAGGCCGCGACGCGGGTGCCGAGGGGTGCCTCAATGTGATGAGCCAACTTGAAATGCTCGAGCGCGAGCCGCCACTGTGCGCGGTCGAAGAGATCATTGAAGACACTCGCCCGCAATCCGGCCACATGCAAATTTGTAACCCCGCGCCCCTCACCGGATTTTTTGAGGCGCGCGTAAAGCTCGGCGACACGGTGGGAGTGGGCGACGTGCTCGGCAGCATTAGCAGTCTCGCTGGAGACGAAACGCGCGAGGTGCTATCGGAACAAGCCGGTCGCGTCATCGTTCTGCGCAAATATCCGCGCGTCAACGCCGATGAATCCATTGGCGTCATTGCCGAACGGGAGGCCGCGACGTGAACATCTCCCTCGGCGAAGGCGACACGCCACTGGTTCGTTCCCGCGCCATCGGTCCGGCGGCGGGATTGCGGAATCTTTTTTTTAAACTCGAGACCGTCAATCCCACCGGCTCGTACAAGGATCGGTACGCCGCCGCCGCCATTTCACACATGGTCGCAGCCGGGCAAAAAAACTGCATTGCCACCTCCAGTGGCAACACCGGCGCGGCGCTGGCGGCGTACTGTGCGGCGGCACACATCCGCTGCCGCATTGCCATTGTTGAAACCGCTCCCGCCGCCAAGCTCCAGCAAATGATGGCGTACGGCGCGGAAATTTATCGCGTGCGCGGCTTTGGCACCGATGCGGCCATCACTGCGCGCGCCATCACCATGCTCGAGGCACTCGGAAAACAGCCCGGGCACGCCCTGCAAATCAGTGCCTATCAATACAGCCCGCACGGGATGACGGGCGTGGAATCTTTGGCGCATGAACTGGCCGAACAACGTGGCGCCGAAATTGACCACGTGTTTTGCCCCGCGGGCGGCGGCGGATTGACTCTGGCGGTCGCGCGAGGTTTTGAAAACTTTTCAAAAACCAACTGCCGCCCCGCCGTGCATTGCGTGCAGCCCGAGGGGAACGATACCATCGCCGGCGCGTTGCGCGAGGGTGCGGATGCCGCCCGCGATGTGGCTTGCACCACGGCGATCAGCGGACTGCAAGTGGCCAGCGTCATCGACGGCCACGACGTCATCCGCGAATGTCGCCCCACCGGCGGCACGGGGCATCAAGTGGGTGACGAAGAAACGTGGGCGGCACAACGGCGGCTTGCCCGCGAGGAAGGCATTTTCAGTGAACCGGCCGGTGCCGTCGCTCTCGCCGGCGCGTTAAAGGCCGCCGCTAACGGCGAGGTTGATCCTGATTCAACAATCGTTTGTCTCGTGACCGGCAGTGGGTTTAAAGACGCAACCTCGGTGGGCAAAATGAACGCCGATGCGGATTGCCCGTTGATCACTGTGGAGGAGATTGTGTAGGAACAACCGTCAATCAAAGAGCGGTTGGGAATTGGGTTAGTGGCTCCACGCCGTTGGCGGTGACGAGGTAATTTTCCTCAATGCGAATCCCCGCGCGCAGCGCCTCGGTGTACAGCCCCGGCTCGGCGGTGAACACTTCGCCCTCCTGAAAGGTGTCGTCCCAATTCGGATTCAAGTGGGGCGCTTCGTGTGGGAAAAGCCCGATGCCGTGGCCGAGGTGGTGAGAGAATGAATCCGGTTCGTACTCATCGAGCATCGCTTTGGCCTCGGCGAACAATGCGGCGCACGACACGCCCGGCTTCACTGTGGCGGCCACATGATCAAGCACCGAAACAATGGCCTCGTACGCGCGCAGTTGCTCGTCCGTGGGCTGGCCGTTCACCGCAAACGTGCGGCAGTTGTCCGCGTAGTAGCCGCGATACGCGGGGCCGAGATCTAAAATATAAAGTTCACCATCGCCCGCGGCCCGATCGCGCGGCGGGCCACCGGGAGCGTTGCATTGGTAGTCGTTTCCCGTGCCGGTGAGCATTTCACCGATGGCCTCCACGGCGGCCGATTGAAGTTCATTGAACACGCGCAGCTCCGTAATACCCGGCTCGATGATTTCCCGCGCACGGGCGTACATCGCCTCCGTGCCGCTGATGGCGCGGCGGATCATCTCCACTTCGTCGGCGTCTTTGCGGCGGCGCAGGTTTAAAATCTCCGGCTCGATGTCCACCCCGTCCCAGTCGCCGGCATCGGTGGCCACTCGCGCGGCCGGCTTTGGAAGGGCATCTTTTAGTGCCTTGGCTGCGGCGAGCTTTTGGTCTTGCCGCAACGTGCAGAGCCACTGCGCCGCAAAGGTGACCACCCGTGAAGCGGCATGCCGCGTCGGCTCTTCATTAGGTGCAACGAGCAAACAGCCATCGGCATCGATACAAACTGCGGCGGTCATCAAGTGATGCGGCCGAAAGCCGGTGAAATAATGCACCTGTTCCGGCTTTGTCAAAATTGCACGGTCGGCTTCGGCAGATTCCAAAACTCCGAGCAGCCGTTGCTGTCGCTTAAGGCAATAGTCGAGCTCCAGTTGGGGAAATTTGTCGGGCATAAATTGTATCAATTATATCGCAGTCTGGCCGTGGCTGGCGGTACAATTAAGCTAGCCCAATGATTTGTGAAAGAACCGATTCAACCGTTTCTGTCAGATGAAGGGACGGCTAACTATTTTAATCGTCGGGGTCGGCTCGATTGGTGAGCGGCATCTGCGCTGTTTTCAAGCCACCGATTGCTGTGAATTGGCGCTGTGCGAAACGGTGACCGAACGGCGCGAGACGGTGGCCGCAAAATACGCCGTGCCCGCGTTTGCCTCTGTGGAAGAGGCATTGGATGCCCAGCACTTTGATGCTGCGGTGATCGCTGTGCCCGCGCCGTTTCACATCCCGCTCGCCACGCAACTGACGGAGCGCGGGCTGCATTTGCTCATCGAAAAACCGCTCAGCGTCTCGCTCGACGGCGTGGCGGATTTGCAGCGGCTGATTGGGGAAAAGCAAACGCAGGTTGCCGTCGGCTATACGTTTCGCGCTTTTCCTGCGCTGATCGAAATGAAGGCGGCGATTGACTCCGGACGGTTTGGCGTTCCGGTCCAATTCATCTTCGTCGGCGGACAGCACTTTCCGTTTTACCGGCCGGCGTACCGCGAAATTTATTACACGGACCGCGCGATGGGCGGCGGAGCAATTCAGGACGGGCTGACGCACGAGTTCAATGTGGCCGAATGGCTTGTGGGCCCGATCACGCGGCTGGTGGCCGATGCGGATCATTGCGTGTTGGCAGGCGTGGAAGTTGAGGATACCGTGCACGTCATCACGCGGCACGGGCCGGTGCTCGGCTCGTTTTCTCTCAACCAACATCAGCCGCCTAACGAGTGCCGGATCACGGTCGTGTGCGATAAAGGCGCCGTGCGATTTGAGGCCGACGGCCATCGCTGGTTCTCCGGTACGGAGTTGGGGGGCGAATGGCAAATGGAAGCAGGGCATGAATTGGATCGCGACCGCGCGTACGTTCGACAAGCCGAACAATTTCTCGACCAAATTGCCGATGGTTCCGATGGTTCAAATGGCTCCGTTCAGCTTTGTTCGCTGGCCGACAGCATTCAGACTTTAAAAGTAAACCTCGCCGCGTTGAGATCTGTGGAAACGCGGCAATGGATCGATATCGAATAAAAAATGAACAAACCGACTGTCAACGAACTCTTTGATTTAAGCGGCAAGACGGCCCTCATCACCGGCGCCTCCGGCTGGTTGGGCCGCGCTTTCGCCGAGGCTCTCGCCGAAGCCGGCGCGAATGTCGTGGCCACCAGCCGCGATGAAGCAACCGCCAAGGCTATCGCCGCCAAACTTCCGACTGCGAGCGGCAACATTCACCACGGAGTGGCCTTGAACCAACTGGACGAGGCCTCCATCAACACCGGCTTTGATGCCGCCCTCACCGACGCGGGACAGATCGATATTCTCATCAACAACGGCCACGGCGGCAATGCCCAAGATCTCACCACCGCCACCGCTGATGACTTCAATGCTGTGCTGGAAAATGCCACCGGCTATTTCCTGCTTGCCCGCCGGCTGCGCGACCACGTCGTCGAGCGGCAAGCCACTGGCAGTGTGGTCATGATCGGCAGCATGTACGGGCAAGTCGCCAGCTATCCTAATACTTACGAGGGCGTGTGCGCTGCCAGTCCAGTTTCATATCACACGTTGAAAGGCGGCCTCATTCACATGACGCGTCACCTTGCTGTTTATTGGGCGAAGGATAATATTCGCGTCAACTGTCTCAGCCCCGGGCCGTTTCCCAAGCCAAACGCTCCTGTAGAAATGGTCGAGCGATTAAAAACAAAATCCCCGATGGGTCGCATGGGTGAGCCGCACGAGTTGAAGGGCGCGCTCATTTTCCTCGCCAGCGAAGCTGGCAGCTACACCACCGGCCAAAATCTCACCATCGACGGCGGCTGGACTGCTTGGTAAAATAAATCTATGACGCGCACTGCAATTCACAAATTAATTTACACAATCTAAAACCCCCCCATGCAAGCATTAGTAAAACGCGAGGCCGGCCCCGGGCTGTGGCTCGAGGATGTGCCGGAGCCCACGGTGGCCGCCCGGGATGTGCTCATCAAGGTGGACCGCACGGGCATTTGCGGCACGGACCTGCACATTTATAAGTGGGACGATTGGGCCCGCAAAACCGTGCCGGTGCCGCTGGTGGTGGGGCACGAGTTTGTGGGCGAGATTGTGGAGATCGGCAGCGATGTGAAGGATTTCAGCGTGGGCGAAATTGTCAGTGGCGAGGGCCACGTGGTGTGCGGGCATTGCCGAAACTGCATGGCGGGCCGGCGGCATTTGTGCAATGACACGGCGGGCATCGGCGTCACGCGGCCGGGGGCATTTGCGGAATTGATTTCGCTGCCGCAAACCAATGTGTGGGTGCATGAGCCAGATATCAACCGCGAGGTGGCGGCCATCTTCGATCCCTACGGCAATGCGGTGCACTCGGCGCTGAGTTTTGATGTGTTGGGCGAGGATGTTTTGATAACCGGCGCGGGGCCGATTGGTATTATGTGTGCGGCCATCGTGCGGCACGCCGGCGCGCGGCACGTGGTCATCACCGATGTGAATCCGTATCGGATTGAGTTGGCCAAGAAAATGAACGTGACGCGCGCGGTGAATGTGGCCAGCGAAAAACTCGCCGACGTGCAGGCCGAGCTGGGCATGGACGAAGGCTTCGACGTGGGCCTCGAGATGAGCGGCAACCCGAGCGCGTTCAACGATATGCTCGCCAATATGTGCCACGGCGGAAAAATCGCGATGCTTGGTATTCCGGAAAAGGAAATGGCCATCGATTGGAATAAAGTGGTTTTTAATATGCTCACCATCAAGGGCATCTACGGACGCGAGATGTACGAGACGTGGTACAAGATGACCGTGATGCTCCAAAGCGGCCTCGACATCGCGCCGGTGATTACGCATCGATTTTCATTCGCTGATTTCAAGGAAGGCTTTGAAATCGG
>CAUZWB010000022.1:0-13287 GCA_963583525.1 Verrucomicrobiia bacterium
TTGCCACGCGTAAAACATGGCGATGCGATTGCCGAGGGCCTTGATGAGCGCGGCGTGGCCGGCGGCATCGACGCCGAGGCTCTCGAGGTGGTACGGGGCGAGCGCGATGCCGAGGTGCTTGCTGGGAGCAAGCTCGACTAGCCATTTCATCGAATCGGGCGTGTTGATTAGATTGCTGCTGTGGTTTTCGATTGCGAGGGTCACGCCCGTTTTCTCAGCGGCGGTGAGGTGCGGCTTCAACAACTCGGCGAATTTTTTTACTTCGGCCTTGAGTTCAGCGCCCTTGAGGCCGCGGCGTCCGCGTCCGCCGCACACGAGCACTTTTGCGCCGAACTTTTTCGCGATGGCCATTTCCTTTTGCAGCCCAAACGGCCCGAGATCGTAGCGGGTGATGCAGCCGAGTCGTAAATTGCCTTTGGCGGTCTTGTGTTGTTTGAGCATCACGGCGAATTTTTCGTGGCCCATTTCCTCCATCTGTTCGCGTTGGTTGCCGTGCACGCGCGGCCAAATGTCGATGGTGTCTGCACCGGTCTTGGTGGCTTCGGGCAGGATGACCTTCAACGGCAGCGTGCCGTACATCGACGAGGACAAAATGTAGTTGAGGCGAAACTTCGGCTTCGCGGCCAAGGCCGGTGTGGCGGCAAAGGCAGCGGCGGCTCCGATGAATTGTCGGCGGGAGAGGGTGTTCATGCGGGCGCAATCTTGCGGTCATTTTCCAGAAAAGGCACGCCCAAGTGCATGGGCTCGGTTTCGCCCGGGCGGTGGATGATTTCCGGTGAGTATTGCGTGACGTATGCGCGGCGCATTTGGTCGGTGGTGTTCGGGCCGCTACGATGAAAGCTGAGCGAACTGAACACCACGATGCTGCCCGCGGGCACAATCGCCGGGACGCCGGGTGCGTCGCCGAAGTAACCGGCCTTGTCGCCGGTCGCCACGTCGTGCTCGTGCTCCACGAGCGTGCGGATGCCGATTTGCGAAAACGGCATCACGTGCGCTGTGCCGTTGGCAAGTGTCATGTCGTCGACTGCTGTCCAGCAGGTGACGTAGGGCGTGTGCGGAAAGCCGAGGTAGCCGCTATCCTGATGCCATGAAAACGCCATGCCTTGTTCAGCTGCCTTGACCACGTATTGATCGTAAAACAAAAACGCCGTGTCGCCGAGGGTCGCACGGCAGATGTCGGCCATCAACTCGCTGAACACAAACTCCGCCAATCGCGGCGCGCGGTCGTACTGCTTGGCGATGTGGTAGCGCTTGCCGCGATGGCTGATGTGAATGTGATCCGTGCCCAGTCGATCCATCTCCGCGTGCATCGCTTCGATGAGATGGTCACAGGAATCGCGCAGAATCTCTAAGTGCGCCTCGGGGATAATCCCTTCAAGAATAAAAAAACCCTCCTCACGAAATTGTTCCTGATGCGTTTTGCTGATTAATGGGTGCACGTTACTTCAGCGGGTTTTCGTACCACACGACGTTCTTGCTTTGCTGGCCGGCGATGAGGGTGTCGAGGTCGCCGTCGGCGTCCATGTCCACGAGGCGGATGTCGTAGGCGGCTTGGTCGGTGCCGATGATGTGGGTGGTGAATTTGCCTTTGCCGTCGTTCTCGAACCACGCGGCCTTGCGGCTAAGGTAGGCGCAAGTGACGGCGTCAGTGTCGCCGTCGCCGTCGATGTCGCCCACTTGCAGGCAGTGCGGCGACATGAGGTCGGTGTTGATGTCGTGAATTTTCCACTTGGGATTTTCGTACCAAATGAGGCCGGTGCCGTGGCCGCGACTGGCGATGATGTCGAGCTTGCCATCGCCGTTCACGTCGGCGGGCATGATGTTCGTCGCGCCAAGGTGCTTGCCGGGGAGGCGATGTTTTTTAAACGGCTTCGTCGGATCCTTTCCGGCTTCCCACCACGCGAACCATTGGCCGGTGTTGGATTTATCCTGCGGACCGCCCTTGGCGGCGAGGGTGATGTCGAGCCGCCCGTCGCCGTTGAGGTCGCCCGCGCCGAGGTAATGGCTGAGGCCCGGCGCATCGCGGTCGGCAAAGATGTGGCGCGTCCAGCGCTTGGCGGTGCGCGGGTTTTTCGGCACCTCCAGCCACACGGCGGAATTAGGAAACTTGCCGCGCGCTTGGCCGCTGTTGGCGATGAGGTCGAGCTTGCCGTCGCCATTCACGTCCGCCTTGAGCACGCCGTGGATGCCGATGATTTCGTCCTCGGCGATGCGCGCCTTCCACGGGCCGGCGGTGGCGTTTTTGTTCGGCTGCTCGAACCACACGATGAGCCCGGGCTGGTAGCGCGCCCCGATGAAATCCGCATCGCCGTCGCCATCCACATCAAATGTCTCGCCGTGAATGAACGTGTGGTCCTTGTTATCGCCGATGATGATTTGCTTCCAGTCCGGCGCCACGAACAACCGCGTCTTGCCGCCGCTGCTGCTGATGACATCCACCTTGCCATCGCCGGTGAAGTCGGCGGCCACCGCGACGTTGTTGTGTTGGCCTTCCCAGACGATGTGTTTTTTCCAGTTGCCCTTCACTGTCGCGGCGTGCGCGGTGGACAGGATGAGAAGTTGAACGAACAGGAGTTTCAGGAGGTTCATAATTTATTTAGTGTGTTTGCGGGTTTGATCAAAGAGGGTTTTCATTTTTTTGAGCGTGGCTGTATGGGCGGCGGAGCGGGCGAGGTTGGTGATTTCCTTGGGGTCGTTTTGGTAATCGTAAAGCTCCACGCCGTGTTGGCCTTCGTTCCATTCGGTGTAGCGATAGCGGGTGGTGCGGATGGAGCGGCCGAGTTTTTGCCCGTTTAATCCAGGCAACCGTTTGCGAATGCGCGTGGTGCTGTAGGCGGCCTTGCGCACGGCGGCCTTGGGGTCGGCGAGGATGGGCAGGAGGCTTTGGCCCTTAAGGTGCTTGGGCTTTGGCAGGCCGCAGAGGTCGGCGAGGGTGGGATAGAGGTCGACGAGTTCGGTGAGGGACGCGGTGGCTTGGCCGGCGGTTTTCATGCCGGGCACGGAGATGATGAGCGGCACGCGCGCGCTGCCTTCAAAGAGGTCACTCTTTTGCCACAGACCATGATGGCCGAGGTGGTAACCGTGGTCGCTGAGAAAAACAACGATGGTGTCGTCGGCGAGCTTGAGTTTTTCCAGGCCATCCAACACGCGGCCGAGGCAGGCGTCCATGAGCGTGATGGAGGCGTAATAGGCGCGGATGATTTCTTTGCGTTGTTCGAGAGTGAGTTCGCGTTGGTGGGGGCGATCGGGCAGGGCGGCGCGCGGGATGTCATCGCGGTCGCCGGGGATTTCCAGCACGGGCTTGATCTTGTCCAACGGATAATGCCGAGCGTGATGGAGGGGGGCGACGTACGGTGTGTGCGGGCGGTAAAAACCTACGGCGAGAAAGAAGGGATTGCCGGTCTTGTCCGGATGATGTTCCTCCAGCAATTTTACCGCGGCCAGCGCGCCTTTGCCGTCAGTGTGGTCCTCGTCTTTGCTATCGACCAGCAGCCAGCTCATGGTGCCGCCGTACTTGCCTTTCACCAAAGTTTTTACTGAATCCAGTTTCGTGCGGTCGATGCCGATTGGATTGACGACCTTGTTCCACGAAGGCTTGTCGTCCACGCCGTCGGTGCCGATCATGAGCGGCACGCCGTAATGATAAATCTTCCCGACGCGCGCGGCGAAGTAGCCGTGGTTGATAAAGTGCTGCGAGAGTGAAGCGATGTCCGGATTCTTGTTGCGGAAATGCCCGGCATTTGAGAGCACGCCCGATTGCTCCGGATACAGCCCCGTCATGAACGACGACCGGCTCGGGTTGCAAACCGGATACTGACAGTACGCCTTATCAAACCGCAACCCGCGCTTGGCCAGCCGGTCGACATTCGGCGAGTGGACCAGCGGATGCCCATAGCAGCCGAGATCGGCATTGAGGTCATCCACGGCAATGAGCAGGACATTAGGCGTGGCGGCGTGAATAGCGGGCGAGGCCAAGAAAATCAGTAAAAACAGCCGAAAAACAGGAGTGTTCATAAGGGTCTGCGGCGAGGGTACGGCGGCCGAAGCGGAATTGGGAGAATGTTTTTGTTTACATTTTTCGGCGACTTGTTCACCGTTCACGCGTCTTTTGGCAGGGAGCCAAGCAACATCAATGGAAAAGAACCGCAAATACGTTCGGAACAATGTGCACTGGGGAAATCTCATTGCGCTGATGGGAACGCTGGCAATCACGGTGTTCGCGCTGCCGGTTTTCATTTGGCAGTACGGCGGGCAGATTAACTGGTGGGTGCATGGCTCACTCTTTGTGGCGCTCTACATTTTCTCCGGCATGGGCATCACGTTTGGGTATCATCGGCTGTTGGCGCATTTGTCGTTCAAGGTGCGTTGGCCCGTGAAGATGGCGGCGTTGCTCGGCGGCGCCACGGCGATGCAGGATTCTGCGCTCAACTGGTGCTCCGATCATCGGCGGCATCACAAACACGTCGATCACGAGGCGGATCCTTACAACATCAAAAAAGGATTTTGGCACGCGCACATTGGCTGGATTATGTTCAAGCCCAAGACCGATCCGCCGATGGAAAACGTCAAGGATTTGGCCAACGATCCCATGGTGATGTGGCAGCACCGTTGGTGGATTCACCTGGGTTTGCTCATTGGGTTTGGGTTTCCGATGCTTGTCGGCGGCCTCATCGAAGGCCCCATCGGCGTGCTGGCCGGATTTCTTATTGGCGGCTGCGCGCGTTTGGTGGCGATGCATCACGGCACATTTTTCATCAACAGCCTTTGCCATTACATCGGCAAACAACCTTATTCCTCCAGCCACACGGCGAAGGATTCCTGGATCACGGCGATCTTCACCTTTGGCGAGGGCTACCATAATTTCCACCACGAGTTTCAGCACGACTATCGCAACGGCGTGAAGCCGTGGCAATTCGATCCCACCAAATGGTCCGCGTGGATGCTTACCAAAATTGGGATGGCATCGAATTTGCGCCGCGTGCCCAATGAAAAAATAATGCTCGCTGAGATCAGCCAGAAAAACAAAATGCTGGCTGAGAAAATTTCCAGTGCGGCACAGCCGGTGTGTGAAAAAGCGCAGGCGCTCTTTGCCGAGGCCGGCGAAAAACTGCACGCCGCCGCCGAGGCATGGGAATTGGCCAAAGGCGATTACGGCAAAGCCGCCCAGAAAAAAATTGATCTCACCAAAGAACAACTCGCCGAACTGCGCACCCAAATGGAATCCGCCGTCGACGAGCTACGCGCCGCAATGAACGAGTGGCACTCCGCCCATCAGCAGTTGGCCGTGCAGTTGGCCTGAATTTCGCCGTTATTTTCCCTTTGAGTCCACCCAACGCGCGTATATAAATACGCGCCATGTCTATCCGCGACCAGTACGAGGCGGCCCGCAAGGAGCTGCTGGATTTGGGGTTGCGTAATTCACTGTTGAATTACAGGCATTCCTCCGCTCGCGGCGTGCGCGTGCAGGGCGAGTCTTCAGCAGAAATTTTCGAGATCCTCACCCGCAAGGAAAAGGCCATGACTTTTGTGCCGCGCAAAGGGCTGGAAGTGGATCTCTCGCCGCACCTCACAAACGCCCGCAGGCGGCTGGAGGATCTGCCGAAATGGCCCACCAAAATCGAGACGGCCGGTGCGTTGGCGGAACATTTCAAAGCGGTTGCCAATGCCATGGGCAAAGTGGTGCACGCCGTGAGCAGTTTGCCGCCGCGCGTGCAATCGGCGATTGATCGGTCGTCCACGGATGAAAATGAAGCGGCCGGCGAGTTGTTGTTGGATGAAGTGGGGCTCGCGATTCATCAGGCCGAGCACGTGCGTGATCGAGTGAATCGCGGCCGTGAAATTCTCAAGCGACCGTTGGAAGCGCGGAAGGCGGAATATCTTTCCAAGGGGCTGGAGCGCGAGGTGCGGATTCTGGCCGACGAACATTTAATGCGCGTGGAGGATTCCGCCACCGGCGGGGCGCTGCGCAAGGAATGGCTGCGTCCGCTCAACGAGGAGGAGCTGCGAGACACACGGCTGCAAACCAACGACACCGATCGCCGACTGCAACGCCGCCTGTTGAACACCTTCCATTCCGCGCGAACCCACATTGAGGAGCGCGGGGTGAACGTGCTCTTCCTCGCGCTGGGGATGTTGCACTGGCGCGATCCGGATGATCCCAATCGGGATCTCAAGGCGCCGCTGCTGTTGCTGCCGATGAAACTGGAACGCGCCGCCGTGCGCGAGCGCTACAAACTTTCGTACACCGGCGATGACATCGAGGAAAACCTGTCGCTCGCGTCCAAGCTCAAGCTGGATTTCGCGCTGGAGCTGCCCGCTTTTCCGCAGATTGAAGATTTGGATACCAAAGCGTATTTCGAAGCGGTGCGCAAAGCAGTTTCCGGTTTGCAAAACTGGGAAGTGGATGATGACGAAATTTATCTCGGCTTCTTTTCCTTCGCCAAACAACTGATGTACCGCGACCTCGACTGCGCGTGCTGGCCGGAAACCGACAATCCGATTGAACATCCCTTGCTGCGCGCGGTACTTTCCGATGGCTTCAACGAAGCCGGCTCAGCGTACGATGACGAGACGATGCTCGACGATCATCTTTCGCCGCGTGACTCGCATCAAGTGATGGACGCCGACGGCTCGCAACTCACTGCCATCCTCGATGTGAGCGACGGGCGCAACCTCGTCATCCAAGGCCCGCCGGGCACCGGCAAATCGCAGACCATCACCAACCTCGTCGCCCAAGCGCTGGGGCAGGGCAAGCGCGTTTTGTTTGTGGCCGAAAAAATGGCGGCGTTGGAAGTGGTAAAACGCCGGCTCGATATCGTGGGCCTCGGCGGTGCGTGCCTCGAGGTGCACAGCCATAACGCCAACAAAAAGGCGATGATACAGGAGTTGAAACGCACGTTGAATCAGGGGCGCGTGATAGAAACTTCCGGCGCGGAATCAGATCTCGAGTTGCTGGGCAGTTTGCGTGGCAAGCTCAACGAATACGCCCAAGCCGTGAATATTCCGCTGGCCCAAACCGGCTACAGCGCGTACGAAATTTTTGGCGAACTCATCCATCAACAACGCCAGCTTCAAGGCATCAGCGGTTTGCCCCGGCCGGATTCGATGATCGAAAGCCTAAGCGATCTATCCACCATCCTCGAATGCACACGCGCACAGCTCGAGGAACGCACCGTGCTCGTGAGTCGTTTGCAAGAGCATCTCACCACGCTTGGTCCGCCAGCGGTGCATCCGTTTTATGGCGCGGAACTTACGCTGTTGATGCCCACGGATCGCGATCAATTGGTCTCCGAACTGCCGCGCGCACTGGAGACGGTGCGCGAACAAAAGCGTCGCGTTGGCGCGCTGCGCGAGCGGCTCGGATTTGGCTCGCAGTCGAACCGGGTCGATGCCCTCCGCTTGGCTGACATGACCACGCGCGTACTTAATGCACCGGATATTCGCGGCGTAAATCTCCGCTCCCGCGCGTGGGAGGATGACGAAACCGAGCTGGACGAACTGACCGAAACCGGAGGCCAATTCGGCGTGTTGCACGCGACGCATGATGAAAAACTTTTGCCCGAGGCGTGGGGGCGCGATGTGTTAGTGCCGCGCGCGGCGCTGATTGAGCACGGAGAGAAATGGTATAAATTCATCATCGGCGATTATCGCCGCGCCCGCAACGAAGTGCGCGCCCTGTGCCGTGCGGGCCAAGCGCCGAAGGATCCTGTTCCGTTGATGAAACTTTGCGAGACCATTATGGAAGAGGCGCGCCTGCGCGCCGTCATCGAGGCGAAGGCCGGGCTGGGCACGGAGACGTTTGGCAAACAATGGCGCGGCGCAGAGTCCGATTGGCCCAAGCTGAAGATCGTGCGCGAATTTGCCACCGCCCAACGCGCCGCCGTGCGCGCGGGTGAGGTGGATGCGGAACTGCTGGATTATCTCGAGACCCATCCAGACACGGTCGCGCTGCCGGGGCTGATTTCGAAAATGGAAAACGCCCACACAGCCTGTCGCACGCAACTTTACCGCGTGTTTGATTTGTTGAGATTCAGCGAAGAAATGCGCGGCGCATTTTTGGATGAACGGGAGTTCGACCTCCAAGCCGAAGCGTTGGAGGCGATGATCGCGAATCCCGATCGGCTTGATGGACAGATTTTTTACAATCAAATTGCCGGCGAACTGAATGCCGCCGGACTCGGCTGGGTGCTTGATGGCGCGGCAGATTGGCCCGAAGCCAAGGCGCACTTGGTGCATTGGTTTCGTAACGCGTGGTTCGATCGGATGCTGCACGAGCTGCTTGATGCGCGCGAGCCGTTGCGGCGTTTTAGTCGTACAGCGCACGCGCAGGATATTGGCCGCTTTCGCGAGCTGGACGAGCTGTTGTTTCTGTTCAATCGCATCAAGCTCGCCGCGCGGCATTGGGAGGGCTTGCCTTCAATGGTGGGCAACGGGCAGTTGGGTATTTTAATGCGCGAATTCGAAAAGCGAGTGCGGCATTTGCCTATCCGCCGCTTGATGCGCAAGGCCGGCCGCGCGATGCAGGCGATCAAGCCGGTGTTCATGATGAGCCCGATGTCCATCGCGAATTATCTGCCACCGGGTGCGATGAAGTTTGACCTCGTGATTTTTGATGAGGCGAGCCAGGTGAAACCGGTCGATGCGCTGGGCGCCATCCTGCGCGGCAAACAATTAGTAGTGGTGGGCGACAGCAAACAAATGCCGCCCACGCGCTTTTTTGATTCCATCGGCGGCAGAGACGACGCGGACGGGGACGACAATCAGCTGGCCGATCTTGAGAGCATTCTCGGTACGATGACCGGTCAACGTGCGCCGCAGCGAATGTTGCGTTGGCATTATCGTAGCCGGCACGAGTCGTTGATCGCGGTTTCCAATCAGGAATTTTACGACGGCAAGCTCGTGATTTTCCCTAACTCCAATCCGGCCGATCCCGCCCTTGGCATCAAGTATCATTATTTGCCGGACACCGTTTACGAGCGCGGGCAGTCCAGTGCCAATCCGCTGGAAGCGCGCGCGGTGGCGGAAGCAGCGTTTCGCCACGCGCGTGAGAATCCGGATCTCACGCTCGGCGTAGCGGCGTTCAGCGTAAAACAAATGCAGGCGGTGCTCGATGAAGTGGAACGGATGCGGATGGAGGATAATTCGTGCGAAACATTTTTTGGTGCGCATGAGCACGAACCGTTTTTTGTGAAGAATCTCGAAAACGTGCAGGGTGATGAACGGGATGTGATTTTCATCAGCGTGGGATACGGCCGCGATGAGGATGGCAAGGTGTCGATGAATTTCGGGCCACTGAACAGCGACGGCGGCGAGCGTCGGTTGAACGTGCTGATCACCCGCGCGCGGCGGCGTTGCGAGGTGTTTACGAACTTGCGCGCGTTGGATATCGACCTCGCCCGCACGTCCGCACGCGGGGTGGCGGTGTTCAAAAATTATTTGCACTACGCCGAGATTGGTTTTCTGGAAACTAGCGCGGAAACCACCGCCGGCGTGAGCACGCTCTTCGAAGAGGAAGTGGCCGGATTTCTACGGCAAGCCGGCCACTCGGTGGAAATGAAAGTGGGCACGGCCGGATTTTTTATCGACCTCGCCATCGAGAATCCAGCCCAATCCGGCGCGTATTTGCTGGGCATCGAATGCGACGGGCCGGAATACAATCGTGCCCGCACCGCGCGCGATCGCGATCGGTTGCGGCAGCAAGTGCTCGAAGGCTTGGGCTGGCGTGTGTACCGGCTGTGGAGCGTGGAATGGTTCGCGCATCCGAAAGAGGAAAAAGCGCGCCTACTGGCGGCGGTGGAGACCGCACGCGAAGGGAAACCGGTTGCGGTTGCGGAGGCCTCTAAAAATGTAGATCAATTGCGCGGCAAACGGCTGGAGCAATTGCGCACCATCCGCCGCGAAGCGACGTCGGCCAAACTCAACGGCGCGATGAGCCAGCCGGCGTACCAAATCGCCAAGCCGCGGATTCGGTTGGGCAAAAAGGAACTGATTGATCAACCGGCCGACAAGTTGGCCGAGTGGGTTACAGAGATTGTGCAGGTGGAATCGCCTGTGTATTGTTTGGAGGCATTCGGTCGGCTTCTCGCTGCCGCCGGTAAGCGAATGAGTTCAGCCAATCAGGAGGCATGGGCCATAGGGATAGCGCGCGCAGAAATTCTTGGGACTGTTCGTAATGAAGGAACTTTTATTTTTGATGCCGCGGCAACGGAAGTGGTGGTGCGTGATCGGCGCAAGCTCGACGCCAGCGATCGCAAATTTGAACTGGTGGCCGATGCCGAATTGGATGCCGCCATTTTGATGGCCGTCGGGCAAAGCTACGGCATTGAGGCGGAGGATATTTCCATCGCTGCCTCGCGGCTGTTGGGCTTTGATCGCACCCTCGAACCCATGCGCCAACGGGTGGACGAGCGTGTGGCCGTGATGCTGGCCGATGGACGGCTCGTCGAACGCGACGAACAAATCCACCAACCCGATTAAATATGGCGGACAAACAAACGCAACAATGGCTGGAAAAAAATGTGTCGCTTTACCGGCGTATGCCGGAGGAGTTGGGCGTTGATTTGCTGGAGTTGATCCCCGCCTTCATCCGCCAAGTTCAGTGGGAAGGCAAGGCGGGGCAGGCGGTTACCGAAGAAATGAAAACGTGCATCGCTGCCGAGGCGTGCATTCCAGTGCTGCGCCTCAAGGCTGGGCTACGGATTTACCGCAAGCTCACACGGGTGGAGGTGTTCCCGAAAGACCTGAGCCCCATCGACATGCCCGGCGCGGCCGGTTGCGCCACCGATAGCGTGGTGAAGCTGGGATGGTATTGGTCGGAAATTGGAATGAACAATGGGCAGGATGGTTACAATCTGGTGGTTCACGAGTTTTCCCACGTGATCGATTTCGCCTCGCTCGATGGCAAAGCCGATGGTGTGCCGCCCTTCGACAGCTACAGCGAATCGCGCGACTGGGAAAAATTTGTGGCGCAAAATTTTGAGGATTTCCAAAGGGAAACCGGCAAAGACAACGAATCGGTCAGTGATTACGGGAGTTCCAATGAAGCGGAATTTTTCGCGTGCGCCACGGAATCGTTTTTTGAACGAGGCGAGCGATTCAAACAGGAGTGGCCGGAAACCTACGATCGGCTCAAGGATTTTTATGGCGTCGATCCACTGCTATGGCGCGATGATCCAATGAAGCCCGTGGCGGCGGAAGAAGAAATTGGGGAAGAGCCCGAAGCGGAAGAACCGGCGCCCACTCCTCCCGAACCCAGCGTCGGCACGCAGGAGGAATCTCCGTTGCTGGAAGTGAAAGTGGACGAGCGTGGCTTGGGCAACATCACCGAGTACCACGCCAACGGCAAACGCGCCGTCCACTGGGAATTGCGCGATCACGCGTATGAAGGCCCTTGGCGACGTTGGAACGACAAGGGTGAGCAAATCGAGGAAGGCTGCCACCGCAAAGGGGTGCGCGACGGAAATTATCAATTGAACCACCCCAACGGAAACAAGCGCGCCGAGGGCGTGTACCGAAATGATTTGCGGGATGGTGCTTGGAAATTCTTCCGCGAGAATGGCGAATTGAAGCAGGAGAACCACTATCAACAAGGCGAACTTCTCCGCTGGGAAGTTTGGCAAACCAAAGGCAAATCCAAAAAATTCGGTGCGTGGGATTAGCCGCCCTTGGCGAGAGCACCAGCGTCGGCACCCGAATCACCTCTGCCCATAGGTAAAGCCCGGTGACCGTCTTGCCCGCCGCAATTTGCTCGCGCGTAATTTTCACCACATCCGCCTGGGACGGTCGGAGTTTGCCATCGAACTGAATGCTCGGAAAGGCCATGGACATGGGCGTGGCTCATGGTAGGGCACCGCTCCGGCCCGGCCAATATACAAACACATGGGAACAATCGTGCATTGACGCGATGCGTTTGGTTGGCCAATTTTGGGGCGGAGTGCAACGCATGAAAAAGAAATTATTTTATCAATTCACATTTCCCCTGTTGGTCAGCGCAATAGTTCTTACCGGCTGCAATCAGGATACTACTGATGAGGTGGACGGTCATCAGGTCGATCCACCCGCGAGCGACTCGAATACCACCAACCCGGAAGGCAAAGGCGACAGCAATGCATCCGCGCCGTCGCCCGGACCCGCCGGCGAGTATACGATCAAGGAAGTTATGCAACAGGGATTCAAGGCCGATGGCAACTTGAAGGACCTCATTCTTGACGGCACGGCCACTGCCGAGCAAAGGGCGAAGTTTGTGAGCTACATGGAGAACCTCGCCAAGTACAAGGTGCGCAAGGGTGCGCAGGAGGATTTCGAGAAGCGCGTGGCACCGCTAATTACTGCGGCCAAGGGCACAGACCTCGCGGCCTTGAAAGAGGCAGTCAACTGCAAGAGCTGTCACACGCCGCACAAAATCTATCCGCCAAAAAAACAGTAACGGCGGCTGGATTCACCCAAGGGGCTGTGCGCGGCGCAGCCCCTATTTTCTATTGCGGTTGTTGCGGTGGTCTAGAATCCGCTGCAGATTGAATTTGCCACCGTAGCTATCGCGCAGTTCGTCGCAGCGTTTACGGGCGGCGGCGAGTTGCTTGGCAAACCGGGGGTCGCCCGCGAGATTTTTCAATTGATCCGGATCGGTTTTCAGATCGTGCAGGTATTCAAAAACGGGCTTTTGCTCGAAGTAGCGGGCGTAAACAAAGCGCGGGCCGCGCACGCCTTCCCACTTGGGGATGTCCGCATTGTGCATGAGGTGTTCGCAAAAGGTGTCCGTACGCCATTGTTTCCAGCCGCCGCCGGCCATGAGCATTTGCAGGCTGCGTCCTTGATAATGATCAGGAATTTTCACGCCGGCGTAGCCGAGGATGGTCGCGGGAATGTCGAGATTTAGCACCATGTTTTCCGGCAACTTACCGTGCCGAGCCTTGGGAGCGCGTGGATCATAAATCACCAGCGGCACGCGCAGGCTTTCCTCGTAGTGGCTCCACTTGCCGGCGAAGCCGCGCTGGCCTTCGTAATAGCCGTTGTCGCCGCTGAAAATAATGATGGTGTTTTGGTCGAGCTTCAGTTTTTTCAATTCGCCGAGCACCCGGCCGATGGTGTTGTCGAACCCGCTGATCATCCGGTAGTACGCGCGAATGTTCACCTGATATTTTTCCGGCGTATCCCACCGCCAAAACCACCGGTCACGGTTCATGGATTCCTTCATGAACTTGGGGTGCGCGGCAAAAATATTTTCCTCGCGCAGTCGCGGGCCGGCGATTTTCACATCCTCGTACATCCCGTCCACCGCCTTGGGCCACG
>CAUZWB010000023.1:0-12344 GCA_963583525.1 Verrucomicrobiia bacterium
CTGCGCCACAATAGACGCCATGCGAGGGAAAGCGTTACTAATAAGCAGCTTGAGCGCCGCCCACCGCGCGTTTTTTCATCCACGGCATCAAGCCCCGCAGGCGGGCACCCACTTTCTCGATGTTGTGCTTCTCGCCGTCTTTCATCAACTTGTTGTAACGCTTGTAACCGTTCTCGTATTCTTTGACCCAGCCTTTGGCGAACTTGCCGTTTTGGATTTCCTTGAGCGCGATCTTCATTCGGCGCTTCACGCCGGCGTCAATAATCTTCGGCCCCACGCTCACGTCACCCCATTTAGCAGTCTCGGAAATAGAAAACCGCATGCCGCTGATGCCGGATTCGTTCATCAGATCCACGATGAGCTTCAGCTCGTGCAGACACTCGAAGTACGCCATCTCCGGCTGATACCCCGCTTCTACCAGCACTTCGTAGCCCGCCTGAATGAGCGCGCTTGCGCCGCCGCACAGCACGGTTTGTTCGCCGAACAAATCAGTTTCTGTTTCCTCTTTGAAGGTCGTTTGCAGGACCCCGGCGCGGGTACCGCCAATGCCTTTGGCCCAGGCGAGCGCAATCTTCTTTGCCTTGCGTGATGGATTTTGGAACACCGCAATCAACGAAGGCACGCCTTTCCCTTCCAAAAATTGACGACGCACGATGTGGCCCGGCCCTTTGGGCGCCACCATAATGATGTCCACATTTTTCGGCGGAATGATGGTTTCGAAGTGAATCGAAAACCCGTGGGAAAACACAAGCGTCTTGCCCTTGACGAGATTGGGCTCGATGTCCTTTTTGAAACACGCCGCCTGTTTGGTATCCGGCAGGGCCACCATAATGATATCGGCGCGACGCACGGCTTCGTCGGTGTCGAACACCTTGAATCCTTTTTGCTTGGCCACGCGGCGCGATTTGCTGCCTTTGTAAAGGCCGATGATGACCTTGCATCCGCTCTCTTTGAGATTGAGCGCGTGCGCGTGGCCTTGGCTGCCGAACCCGAGCACCGCAAGGGTTTTGCCCTTAAGGTCTTTTAGGTTCGCATCTTTGTCGGTGTATACTTTTGCTGGCATTATATTTTATAAAAATTTAGGTAAGGGGTTCTCTCTAACGCGATAGCGCCACTTTTCCGGTGCGAGTGAGTTCGATCACTCCAAAGCTTTCCATCAATTCAATAAACTTCGTCACTTTCGTTTCATTGCCGGTCACTTCGATAGTCATGCTCTTGGGCTGAACGTCCACAATTTTGGTGCGGAAAATATCCGTGATTTGCATCACTTCCGAACGCCGTTTGCCGTCCACTTTCACTTTCACCAAAACCAATTCGCGATCGATGTATTCATAATCGCGGAAGTCAGTTACCTCGAGCACGTTCACCAACTTGTTGAGCTGACGCACAATTTGCTCCACCGTGGTATCATCGCCGCGAGTCACAATCGTCATCCGCGAAACTTCTGGATCGTGGGTGGGTGCCACATTGAGCGAGTCGATATTGTAGCCGCGCCCACTGAACATCCCCGCCACGCGCGTGAGCACGCCGAAGGTATTTTCCATAAGGACGGAGATGGTATGTCGCTTGGGCTGCATCGATTTCGGGCCGCGCAAAATAGCAACGCGCCTTTGCGCGGTCAATGTAATTCACGGAAAACGGACTAAAAGAAGGGGTTGTTCACCTGCTCCTCGCCCACCGTGGTGAGCGGCCCGTGACCGGGGCAAATCAAAGTGTCGCTCGGCAGAGTCAAAATTTCATCGCGCACTTTCTGTTGCGCCCGTTCCGGCGTATCAAAATCCTTACCCATTGAGCCTGCGAAAACCGCATCCCCCACCACTGCCACCGCCGGTGCATTATCGGGCCAACCTTCGATGACATACGTCACCCCATCCTCCGCGTGCCCCGGCGTGAGCCGCGCGGCCACCGACAAGCCGCCCACCGCAACCGCCGCGCCGGGCGTCACCCGATTGCGTTCGGGCGCGCCGCTGTTGTTCGAGTGCAGTTCGATCTCCGGCCACCGCTTTCGCACATCGCCAATCGCCGCCACGTGATCGCCGTGCATATGTGTAATGAACAAATGCAGCACATCCAATTCATTCTCTTCGGCGATCCGAAACAAATCATCCGCAAACCAGCCCGTGTCAAAAATCGCTGCCGCGCGCGAATCCGCGTCCCACGCCACGAAGCTATTCACTTCAAAACCCTCCGCAGTGGTGACCACGCGCAACTCACGCCAACGATTCAAATCCACCGCCGCCGGTTCCCAGCCATCCGCCACCCGCTGCGCTTTCGCAGCATCCAAGCCCAACCGCTCAGCCAGCACGGCCACATTTACAGGTGCTTCAATCACACCTTCCGTTTCCCATTCCTGTAACTGCGCCTCCGTGAGACCCGCCAAAGCCGCCGCCGCATCAATAGGCGTTCCCGTTTGCAAACGCGCCTTGCGGCATACATCCCCAATGTGATCTTCCAAGCTCATCCGCGAGAGCTTGCCAAACCACTCCCGCCATTGCCAGCACGCACCGCGAATGCTAAAAATCCCGCGTGCCAACGATTCGCGTTATTCTGCCGATACTGTTCATCGCCCTCCTCGGCGGAAATGGGTGCGCTTGGATTAAAAATATCACTCGTTCCAGCACTCCAAAAACCGGGCCGACTCCCGTGCGCTCACCCACCGCTAATAGGCCCACCACGCCGCTTACCCAAGAATCAGAACTCCAAACCATTTTCACCGCCGACAACACCGCCATCACCGAGGTGGCCAAATGGATTGAAGAAAACACCACCCTCATTCGCACCGACCCCATCCGGCGTAAACTTCTTGCCCAGCGCATCCGAATGCGGCTCGATCGTGTCCGCAAATTGTATCTCGCATTTTTAGAAAAACACCCCAACAACGCCCGCGCCCGCGCTGCGTACGGAAGTTTCCTCGCCCATCTCGACGACCAACAAGGCGCCCTGCGCGAGCTAAAGGCCTCCGCAAAACTCGCCCCATTCAACGCCGCCGTGCACAACAATATCGCTACTCACCTCGGCACGCTTGCCGTGGAATCCGGCCGCCATACGCGCGTGGGCGAAGTGTTGGAGGCTTACCAAAAATCCATACAACTCGCACCGCGCTCGCCGCTGTATCGGCACAACTATGCCATTGCCCTGTCACTGTTCCAAAAGAAAGCTGCCACACATTTGAAACTCACACCGCGCGAAGTCAGCGAGGAAGCGCTGAAACAAATCACTGAAGCGTTGCAATTGGATCCGAACAATTTTGAAATCGCCGCTGACCTCGCCGAGACCCATCACGATTTCAAACCCCTTCCGCGCGAACAAACTCTGGCCGCATGGAAACACGCCGCCACACTCGCCACCACTGAAGACGAACGTAGCTGGGCCGAATTGCAAATGGCCATCGTGAACATCGAAACCAATCATTTCGACGAAGCCAAACGACATCTCGGAAATGTGGATGTCGAGATTTACGCGAAGTTGAAACAACGATTACTCAACGCCATTGAGCGCGCTCCCAAACAAAAACCCGCTAAGCCTTGAGCGCCGCCAGCAGTTTCTCGTGAATTCCCCCAAAGCTACCGTTACTGAGCACGCACACCACATCGCCTTCTGCCGCTTGGGCGGTCACGTGATTTACAATGGCGCCCACGTCCGGCAAGTACACGGCTTCCGCTCCGTGGGTTTGGACATCGACAATTAAACGTTCCGCGTCCAACCGCTCGGCTTTGGGGATTTGGTCCAAACGCGCCACTTTCGCGACGACCACTTTATCCGCATTGCCAAACGCAGCGGCCAAGTCATCCTGAAAAACACTTCGCCGCGTGCTGTTGCTGCGCGGCTCAAACACTGCCCAAATGCGGCGATTTGGAAAACGCGCTTTCAGCGCCTTGAGGGTTTCGCGGATGGCCGTGGGATGATGGGCGAAATCGTCAATCACCGTCACACCGCGCGCCTCGCCGCGCACTTCCATTCGCCGTTTGATGCCTTCAAAGGAATCGAAGGCCGATTGGATTTGCGCGTCACTCAACCCGCAATACCGCGCAACGGCGATCACCGCCAGCGCATTGCGAACATTTAATTCACCAAAAAGCGGCAACGCAAACTCAGCACCGCCCACTGAAAAATGCGAGCCCTCTACCGCAAACCGCAAGTCGGCCGCATCGCCCAAGCTGAATCGCTGGATTGGGCAACGATCAATTTCCAGCAAAGGCGCGATGTTCGCATCGTCGCCATTGGCGATGAGCAGTCCGTTGCGCGGGATGAGGTTGATGAAATGGCGAAAACTTTTTTGGATTTGGGCGAGGTTTTCGAAGATGTCGGCGTGGTCGAATTCAAGGTTATTGAGCACGGCCACTTCCGGCAGGTAATGGACAAACTTGCTCCGCTTGTCGAAAAACGCCGTGTCGTATTCGTCGCCCTCGATGATGAACCACTCGCTGTCCGTGAAGCGCGCGCCCTGTGGAAAATTATTTGGGATGCCGCCGATGAGATAACTCGGGTTCAATCCGTTGTGCTCAAAAACCCAAGTGAGCAGCGCGGTGGTGGTGGTTTTGCCGTGCGTGCCGGCAATCACAATGGAGCGCTTGCCGCGAATGAAAGTCTCCTTCAGCAATTCCGGCAATGAACAATAGCGCAGCTTGCGTTCCAGCACCGCCTCCGCCTCGGGATTGCCACGGCTAATGGCGTTACCGATGACAACCAACTCCGGCGCGTCACTGAGGTTTTCCACGCGATAACCCTCCCGCACCTCAATGCCGCGCTCGGCCAGAAACGTGGACATCGGCGGATACACATTCGCATCCGAGCCGGTGACCCGCACGCCGCGCTCCTGCAACGCCACCGCCACCGAGGCCATGGCAGTGCCGCAGATGCCGATGAAGTGAATGGATTTGATGTTCGAAAACATTTCAATTAACCACAGAGAGCACAGAGGGGAAATCTCTGCGTCCTCTGTGTTTCTGTGGTGAAAATCACGAGCCCAAAATTTTCTTTAGCAAGTCTCCAACCATTTGTGGATTCGCTTTGCCGCGACTGGCTTTCATCACCTGCCCTTTCAGGAAATTCAGCGCGGTCTCTTTGCCATTCCGAAAATCTTCGGCAGGCCCGGGATTAGCCTCAATTGCTTCGTTACAAAACGCCTCCAATTCGCCGGAATCGCTGACTTGTGAAAGCCCTTTTTCCTCAATGATGGCTGCCGGGGATTTGCCGCTTTCGAACATTTCCACAAACACGTCCTGCGCTATCTTGCTGTTTATTTGGCCTCCCTCAATGAGTCCCACCAATTCGCCAATCGCTGATGCCTCGAACTTCACATCGGCCACTGAGCCGCCGGTTTCCACAAGCTTCGCCTGCAAATTGTTCATCACCCAGTTGGCCACCGCCTTGGGATTTTTTGCGTCCTTCGCCGCCACCTCAAAATAATCACCCAACGCCGCGTCGCCCACGAAGACTTCCGCGTCACTGGCGGGCAGTTGAAAATCCGCCATCAAACGCCGCTTGCGGGCGAGCGGCAGTTCCATCACCGAGGCGCGCACTTCGGCGAGCCATTCCTCCGAAGGCGTGTGCGGCATCAAGTCGGGGTCGGGGAAATAGCGGTAGTCGTGCGCGTCTTCTTTGGTGCGCATGCTTTCGGTGATCCCAACGGCGTCATCCCAGCGGCGGGTTTCCTGCACCAACGTTCCGCCCTCGCGCAGCACGCCAATTTGGCGCTCAATCTCGTAACCCGCCGCGCGGCGCACGCCGCTGAATGAGTTCATATTTTTGATTTCAATTTTTTCGCCCAGCTCAGTTTGGCCGATAGGCCGCACGCTGATGTTTACATCACAACGCACCTGTCCTTTTTCCATGTCGCAATCGCTCACGCCGCCGTACTCGAGAATGGCCTTGAGGGCGTTGAGATATTCATAGGCCATGTCGGCACCGGTGAGGTCGGGCTCGGTGACAATCTCTAAAAGCGGCACGCCCGCGCGATTGAAATCCACGCCGCTGTGATCGGCAAAATGAGTACTCTTGCCCACGTCCTCCTCCAAATGCGCGCGATTGATGCGCACGCGCTCGGTGCCCTCGCCAAATTCAAAGTCCACAAACCCTTCAATCGTGGATGGGAAATCCAACTGGGTGAGTTGATAATTTTTTGGGTTGTCCGGATAAAAATAATTTTTTCGATCCCACTTTGAGAATCCGGGCACATCGCAATTCAGCAACATCCCCGTCAACGCCGTCTTTCGCAACGCCTCCGCATTAGGCACCGGCAACACACCCGGCAACCCAAGACACACCGGACACACATTCGAATTTGCCTCCGCGCCATATTCATTGGCACACCCGCACCACATCTTCGTACGCGTGCGAAGCTGCACGTGCGTTTCCAAACCGATTACTGCCTCGTATTCCATCAGTTGAAATTTGGCCGTTTGGTGTGCCAATCAGTAGCTTGTTCGTAAGCGTGGGCGGCGCGGAGTAGATCGGGCTCACCGAAGGGTTGGCCGAGGAGCTGCAATCCTATAGGTAAGCCATCATTGGAAAATCCGCAGGGCACGCTAATGCCACAGAGACCGGCGAGGTTGCAGGAAATGGTGAAGATGTCGGAGAGATACATCTGCAACGGGTCGTCGGATTTTTCGCCAATTTTGAATGCGGGAGTTGGCGTGGTGGGGCTGGCGATGAGATCGACTTGTTCAAAGGCGTTCAGGAAATCCTGCCGGATGAGAGTGCGGACTTTTTGGGCGCGGAGATAATAAGCGTCATAATAGCCACTGCTCAAAACGTGCGTGCCGAGAATGATGCGGCGCTTGACCTCTTCGCCAAAGCCGGCACCGCGGGTGGCGCGGTTCATTTGTTCGGGGCTCGCGCCATCCACGCGCGCGCCGTAGCGGACGCCTTCGAAGCGCGCCAAGTTGGCCGAGGCCTCGGCGGTGGCGATGATGTAATACGTGGCAATGGCGTACTCGGTGTGCGGGAGGGAAATCTCGACCACTTCCGCGCCTTGTTTTTCCAATTCGGCCACGGCGGATTCGGTGGCGGTTTTGACTTCAGGATCGAGGCCTTCGACTTGATATTCTTTGGGTAAACCAATTTTCAAGCCTTTGATATCGCCGGTGAGCGCGGCCGTGTAATCGGGCACGGGCTCGGGGACGTTGGTGGAATCGCGTTTGTCCTCGCCGGCAATCACGCCAAGCAACGTGGCGGCATCGCGGACATCTTTGGTGATGGGGCCGATCTGATCCAATGACGAGGCAAACGCCACGAGGCCGTAACGGCTCACGCGGCCGTAAGTGGGCTTGAGGCCGACGCATCCGCAGAGCGCGGCGGGTTGGCGAATGGAGCCGCCGGTGTCGCTGCCGAGCGAGGCGATGCATTCATCAGCGGCGACCGCCACGGCGCTGCCGCCGCTGGAGCCGCCGGGGATGCAGTCGGTGTCCCAGGGATTCCGCGCGGGGCCGAAGGCGGAATTTTCGGTGGAGCTGCCCATGGCAAACTCGTCCATATTCACGCGCCCGAAAACCACTGCGCCGGCGTCGCGTAGTTTTTGGGTAACGGTGGCGTCGTACGGACTGTTGAAATCGCCGAGAATTTTACTGGCGCAATTAAGCGGATGGCCGTTCACGGCGATGACGTCTTTCATCGCGATGGGCACGCCGAGCAACGGCTTGGTTTCGCCGGCAGCGCGGGCGGCATCGGCAGCATCGGCTTGTGCGAGTGCATCGGCGGGGTCGTGGCTGAGGAAGGCGTTGAGTTGGCCGTCCACGGCGGCGATGCGGTCGAGGCAGGACTGGGTAGCGTCGCGCGAGGTCAATTCGCCTTGGGTCAGCTTGTCGGTGAGCTGCGAAATCGTGAGCGTGTGGGGCATGGTCACTCGACGATTTTGGGCACGATGAAAAGTCCGTTGGCGGTTTTGGGCGCGTTGCGCATCGCGGCTTCATGGGAAATTGATTCGCGCGGCTCATCTTCGCGGAGCACGTTGGTGAGCGGCACGGCGTGGGCGGTGGGTTCCACGCCTTCGACGTCCAACTCATTGAGCTTGTCGACGTACTTGAGAATGTCGCCGAGCTGCGACCCGAGGCGCGCTTCCTCTTCGGCCGTGAGTTCGATGCGGGCCAGCTTCACGGCGTGCTGGAGATCCTCGCGCATGTTCGGCATCGGATTAGGCTTCGCCGAATTTTCCTTCGATCAAGGACTGGATGGCATCTGCGGCGCTCTCGGCATCATCGCCGCTGGTCTCAACAACCAAACATGTGCCCTTGGCCGCGGCGAGCGTCATGAGGCCCATGATGCTTTTTCCGTTCACACTGTCGCCGTCTTTGGTGACGGTGATTTCAGATTTAAACGTGTTGGCCATTTTGACAAAAGCAGCTGCAGGACGTGCGTGCAGTCCGGATTGATTGGAAATAATCAATTCTCGGACGATCGCTTCATTATGACCATTGGCTTCCATAAAGTGACAGGCAGGGGGATTTTCGGGGATGCCCGCCGGTTTGGCGAGAATTTATTCCGGTTGATCCGGATTCATCTGCGCGATAAGGCGTTTATTAAGCTCTTCGGCGGCATTATAGCCCGTGCTCTTAAGCTTGCCTTGGAAGGCCGCCACCTCCACGAGCCGCGCAATATCGCGCCCTGGGCGCACCGGGATAGTGATGTGGGGGATACGAACACCGAGGATTTCAGTAGTTTTCTCCTCCATGCCAAGGCGATCCACTTCCTCCACTTCATCCCAATCCTGCAGTGAAACCACAAGGTCGAGTTGTTTTTCGCGGCGGATGCTTTTCACGCCAAACATCATTCCCACATCGATGATCCCAATGCCGCGCACTTCCATATGATTACGCGTGATGCTGGCGCTAGTGCCAATGACCTCGCGGCCATCGAGCAGTTTTACTTTGGTCACATCATCGGCGACGAGGCTGTAGCCGCGTTCGATAAGCGCCAACACGCACTCGCTTTTGCCAATGCCGCTGTCGCCCTTAATGATCACTCCGACGCCAAGAATATCCACCATGCTACCTTGTTCCTGCCCGCGAGGCGCAAATAAATCCTCCAATGCCAACGTGGCTCGGTTGATAAATTTCATCGTGATGAGCGGGCAACGAAAAACGGGGATGCCCTCCCGCTCGGCGATTTTTAACAACGCGACATCCGGCTTGAGATTTCGCGAGTAAACGATGCACGGGATTCGATGGCTGCAAATCTCCGTGTAGCGTTCGGCGCGCACTTCGGGCGTAAGCGATTTAAGATAGGTCACCTCCGCCGAGCCCATCACTTGCAAACGATTGATGGCAAAATATTTCGTAAACCCCGCCAACGCCAAGCCGGGGCGGTTGACGGTGGGTTCTTTGATGGCGCGCTTGAGGCCATCGGTGCCGGCGAGCAAACGCAAGCCCAGCGCGGAGGCGTTATCCACGTAAAACTTCTCGACGGTTATTTTGGGGTGCGACATTTCAAATGTTAAATTCAGGGCCGAGATAAATATCGCGCGCTTGGGAGTCGTTGACAAGGAATTCCGCATCGCCCTCCAGTAGCACGCGGCCTTGATGAATGAGGTACGCACGGTCAACCAACTTCAGGGTCTCGCGCACGTTGTGATCGGTGATGAGAATGCCGAGGCCGCGTTCGCGCAGGCGGCGCACAATTTTTTGCACTTCATAAACCGCAATAGGATCGATGCCCGCGAAGGGTTCATCCAGTAACAGCAACTGCGGGCTCGTCACCAGCGCGCGGGTGATTTCCAGCCGCCGCTTTTCGCCGCCGCTTAATTGATACGCCTTGCTGTGGGCGAGAGCCGTGAGATCCAATTCATCGAGCAAACTCTGCAAACGCACGCGGCGTTCCACCAACCCCACCTCGCACGTCTCGAGAATGGCGAGGATGTTTTCCTCCACCGTGAGCTTGCGAAAAACCGAAGGCTCTTGCGTGAGATATCCAATGCCCGCGCGCGCGCGCAAGTGCATTGGCAGATGGGAAATTTCATCCTCTAAAAACAACACGCCGCCCTCATCCGGCCGCACGAGCCCCACCACCATATTGAACGTCGTGGTTTTCCCCGCCCCATTGGGGCCGAGTAGCCCGACGATTTCGCCGGGTTGCACGTTGATAGAAACGCCGTCCACCACCCGCCGTTGGCCGTATTCCTTGGCCAGATTTTCCGTCGCCAGCAAACTCATTTCTTGGGCGGACCCAACCGACGCACCGGCGGTTCCGGAGCAACTTCTTTGGGGGTTGGGTTTTCAGGATTACCCTGATTCACTTCCACCCCCTGTTTCGCCCCAAGATTTCCTGTCAAGCGATCGTAGATAATGATCGGCGCGGAAAGCTCCCCTCCCTTTTGATCAATAATTTTGGGAAGCGGATTGCCAGGTTTCGAGGTCAATACCACTTGCTCAGTGAGCTGGGTATAAACTGCTTTCTCACCCATGGCGCGGCTTTTATTTTCCCGATTGATGATCACCACATTGCCCTCGGCAATCAACATTTTCACATTCCCGCCCATCCCCACCATTGGGCCGGGCAGCACTTTTTCGCCCGCCTTCAGCGGTGGTTTTTTAACCGGCCTGGGTGCGGGCTTGTCCGCTTTGTCCATAAAAATCACCGTCAACTTGTCGCAACTTAAATCCAATGTGCTGTCCACGACTCGGACGTTGCCTTCGTAAATCGCCAATCGTTTCTTGAGATTGTAGTTAAAGGAATCAGATGTGCTTTTCATTCCCTCCTGCTCCACCTTCACTTTGGGCGGGGGTGCTGCTTTCGCTTTCGCCGGTGCATCAGCCGCAACCGCCAGCATTGCCAACGCAAGGATGCTTCCGGCTATTTGTTTTACATTATTCATTTACCGAAAACCCTTTCCTCGTCACTGTCTTCACATTATTGGAAATCGTCAAGTACGATTCCCGTTGGTGCCATTCAAAACCGCGCCCACTCAGGGACGCATCGCCATCCGCCCGGCGAAGGGTCATCGGCCCGTCCGAGGAGGCAACGTGGGTGCGGAAGCTAAATAAACACTCTGGCGCTTCGATAATCAAGTCCACTTTTTTTGTGCCCCCGTCATATTTGTACGTTTCCATCCGCATCCCGGTGATGAGCATCATCCCGCCTTCCACTTGCAATGCGGTGTCGCCGGTGAGCAAGGACTTAATCTGACCGGTGGCACGTTCGTACTCAGGATATTTAATTCGCTTTTGCCCGGCTTGACTTGAAGCTTCTGACGCGTGTGCTGCATCGTCAGACTCAGATTGTGTCGGCGCCTCCTTGCAACTTGAGATCACACAAATCGCTATCATCGCAACGCCGAATATGACAAAATTTTTATTGCTCACGATACCCCTCCGGATGTCTGAGCCGCTGAAGAATCGCCGGCATATGTCCGTGCGCGCAGAGGATTTTATCGCACACCTCGCGCACCGCGCCTTGGCCACCAGTGGCGGTGGTCACATATTTTGCCGCGCGCTTCACGTCCGGCATTGCGTTGCCCACCGCGATGGGCAAACCCACCCGATCGAGCACCGCGAGGTCGTTGATGTCGTCGCTCATAAAACACGCATCCGCCCAAGTGAGCTTTGCCTTTTTCAAAATCGCCTCCACCGCCGCCACTTTCGGCAACGACTTCTGCCACAAATAATCCACCGTCAACTCCTTCGCCCGCGCAGTGGTGGCCGCAGATTTGCGATTGGAAACCCAACCCACCGGGATCCCCACGTGCTGCAATAAACGCATTCCCATCCCGTCCTGAATGTTGAATTGCTTGAACTCCGTTTTGCCGTTGAGAATCACCGTAGCATTTGTCAACACACCATCCACGTCCGTAAGAAAAATCTTCACGCGCTTGAACATCGCCGTTGTTGCCTTTTTATTCGAGACGCTCATCGCACTGCTTTGTAAACTTTCAGCAATTGTTTCAGCACCTTCGGCATCTCGCGCAGCGGAATCATATTGGGCCCATCACTCCAAGCCTTCTTGGGGTCGGGATGGGTTTCGATGAACAATCCATCCGCACCGGCCGCCACTGCGGCGCGGGCGAGCACGGGCGCGAATTCGCCATTGCCGCCGGATTTGTCGCCCTCGCCGCCGGGCATTTGCACTGAGTGCGTGGCGTCAAAAATAACCGGAAATCCAAACTCCTTCATAATAGGCATCGACCGCATATCGGCCACAAGATTGTTGTATCCAAAAGTCGTGCCGCGATCGGTGACCAATAATTTTTTACTGCCCGCCGCCGTGGCTTTTTTTACCACTTGCCCCATTTCCTGCGGCGAGAGAAACTGGCCTTTCTTCAAATTCACAATCACACCCGTGCGCGCCGCCGCTTCAATCAAATCCGTTTGTCGGCACAGAAACGCCGGAATCTGAATCCCATCAACCACTGCCGC
>CAUZWB010000024.1:0-12112 GCA_963583525.1 Verrucomicrobiia bacterium
AGGCTTTCTTCCACGCGGGAGGGGCAGACGACGATGTCGTGTTGGGAAATTAGTTTTGGCACATCCACGTGGGCAACGTGGTTCAGCAGATGGATGTCGTCGCCCGTGGCGCGTTCCACTTCGGTGCGCAGCGGGCCGTCCATTCCGAGAATGGAAAGGGTGGCGTTGGGTTGGAGTTTGCGCCACGCGGCGAGGAGGAGGTCGATGCCTTTCTCGGCGGAAAGGCGTCCATAAAATAAAACCTTCGCGGGGCCTTCAGTGGCGACCGGGCGCGCGGGCGGTTGTAAAAAATAATCTTCAACGGGCTGATACAGCGTGGTGAATTTTGCATCGCTTTCAACAGTGCCATCGCCCGCGAAGGCGCGACAGCGGTCGGTGATGAAATCAGAAACACCGGCCACGCGCGCGCTGGCGGCGAGGGCTTTTTTCCACGGGGCATCACGACCGCGCAGCCAAATATTGATCAACGGCGCGAACGTGGCGCGGGTGGCGTCTGCGTCCATTCGTTTAGGGACAACTTCCTGGCACCACGTGAAGAGCGGTTTATCCGCGGCTTTGGCGAGGGCGTGTGCGAGGACAATGGCGTTCATGTCCGGGCAGAAAATGGCGTCATAATTTTCCGGCCGCACACCGGCGTTTTGGGCGGCGCGGAAGAGCGATCGGTCGAGCATCCGGTTTGGCAGAAATAAAATGGTGCGTTTGAATGTCTGCGCATTTTGCGAACACCAACGCGGCGGGGTGATGCGATGCATTCCCGGCTCGCCGCGATCCGGCCCGCCGGCGAGGCACAGCACCTCCACTTCCCAACCCGCGCACCGCCGTAACAAAGCAGCCGCCTCGCGCGCGACCATCTCGGCCCCGCCGTGGTCGTGCTCATAAAAAAATGAAACCAGCAGGAGACGCATTAGTTTGTTGGTGAAAACTCCGCCACCCACAGGCCGTTGGCGTAGGGAAATGGGTGGCCGTATTTTGTGCCGGCGGCTTCGGTTTGCAAGGCTTCGCGCCATTGGCGCCGGCCGTGGCGCAGGAGGAAATGTGCTTGGTCGGCGGCTAGCTTGTCATTGGCGATGAGTTCGTCCAAGGCGGGATTGTACCCGAGCGGCACAGTGATGACGAGGCGTCCATCGGGGGCGAGCAAGGCACGGCAGGCGGCGATGGCGGCTTGGATTTTTTCTTTGGAATGGCCGCCGTTATCATCGAAGCCGATGTGCTCGAAGGTGGAAATGGAAAGGATGAGCGCAAATCGCCGGTCGGTTTGCCATTCGGTGATGTCGGCATTGATGACGCTTGGGGCGGATTCATATTTGTCGATGACGGTGTGCGAGTGCGGGCCGTAATGGCCGAGTACGTTTCCGATTTCCAAAACCGCGCCTTCGGTTTGGGCGAGGTGCCAGCGGGCGATTGGGAGTTCGGCGCAGCGTTCGTTGCTCCACGTGACGTTGTAGTTTTCGAAAACGCATTGGAGGCGTTGGCCACGGTATTCGAATTCCTGCGGGCGGAGGAAGGGTCGCACGATGGGCGAGGCGAGTTTGCGCAGGGGCAGCAGGAACATTTCACGCCAGCCAAAGCGTTTGGCGAACCATCGCACTTTGCCGGTGAAGCCGCTGTAAAGATGGGCGCTCATTCGTCGTCGTCATCATCAATGTCGGATTCATCGTCGTCATCGTCCCAATCCGTTTCATCGGGCTCATCGCCTTTGGCCCACGCTTCGAGTTGGTCGCAGGCGGCGGGGAGCACTTGGTCCCAGTGAAAGGTGGCGGCGCGATCGCGGGCGGCGATGCGCCAATCCTGATACGCGCCATCGTGGCATTGCACGTCGGCGATCATCGCGGCGAGTGAGGCGGGGGATTCCTCGTCGGCAACGAGGCCGGTTTGGCGGTGCAAGGTGGATTCCACCAAACCGGGCGTGGGATACACAATGGCCGGCGTGCCGAGGGCGTTGGCTTCGATGACGTTGAGCCCCCAGCCTTCGCGCAGGGAGGTGTGTAGCAAAAAATGGGCGTCGCGCAGGGCGGCGTCTTTTTCCGCCTCGGGCAGTGGCCCGCAAAACTCGACATGGGCTTCCACTTTTAATTCAGCAGCCAAACGGCGCAGCGCGGGTTCTTCCTGGCCTTGACCGACGATTTTTAATTTTGCTTCCACTTCGTGTTCGCCGAGCAAACTCCACAACGCGGCGATGGCGTGATCCACTTGCTTGTTAGGCGCGAGGCGGGAGACGGTGATGAGTTGCAACGGCTCGTCGAGTTCCTTTTCCGGCAGCGTCTCGAGGGCGCGCGTATCGACGCCGTAGGGAATTTGCGTCACGCAGTCGATGCCTTGTTCCTGTAAATGTTCGCGCGTGTGGCTGCTGGCGGTCCAAAACGGCACGTCGCGATATTGGCGCAGCGTGAGGCGTTCCTGCCAACTGCCGATGCGGCTGAGTGGCCACGGGTAAAACGCTTTCCAAATTGGGCCGAGCACTTCGTGAATATACGCGACGCATTTGTCGGTGCACCAAATAGGAGCGTACCACGGGATGCCATGATGTTGATCGATGACGAGATCGAAGGGTTCTTGCGTGGCGTGCCATTTGCGGGCAGCCATCCACGCGGTGAATTTTCCGCCGCCGCGAATGACGTCGATGCCGTCAATGACCTCCGCCGGATCGCCTCCGGGAAATTCATTGGAAAACCTCGTGGCCGCGCTGCACGAGACCGTGCAGATAGGCGTGGGTGACACGCTCGGCGCCGCCGGCGAGTGGATTGCGCGGGTCGCGCCAGTTGAGCATCAAAAATCGCACGCGGCGCAGTCTTCACCGTGGCGGGCGCGCGCGGCAATGAAAAAGCCCTTTGACCCGCGCGCCCGTTTGCCGAAAGATGGGCCCACGCGCGAGTGGCGGAATTGGTAGACGCGCTGGATTTAGGTTCCAGTCTCGCAAGGGGTGGAGGTTCGAGTCCTCTCTCGCGCACCATTTTTATTGGTCTCCAAAAATACCGAGGTCGCGTTTGATGCTGCGGACGCGCAAGGCGTTTTGGAGGCGGGTGCGAATGTCCTGCATTGAGGGGCCATCGGCGGGCAGGAAATGGTCGAAGAGAAATTCACGCGTGGCGAAGTTCACACCCACCACATTATCCGCGCCGCCGCGCTCGGCGGATACGTGATAGCGTTGAGGCGGCGCCTTCGCGCCTTCGATTTCGAGGCGGCGAACAAACACTTCCGCGCCCGTTTGCCGACTCAAAAACAGCGCCACCAAAAGCGAATCGTGCAAATCCGGATTCGCACGATCCAAAGCCTCGAACCACGCATTGCGCACCTCCGTGGCAGTGGGTTTTCCAATCGGATTGTTGATGGTATGAATGGAGATTGCGCAACCCATCATCAACGCAATCGCGGGCAAAAGAATCAGCAGCTTGAACATCGCGAAAGGTTACTCCGTTGGCCGGGACAGTCAATCCTTGGCGGGAGCTGATTTTACGGCCAGTAGTTTTTTTAATGTGGTTTCCATTTCATCCACACTAAAACCGCGCGGACCGCGACCGCCTTGAAAGGCAATGCGCCCATCGGGGCCGATGATGTACAGGCGGTCGGGAAAGGCACTGAAGGCGTTCATGACAGTGTTGTCGATGTCATCCACCAACATTGGGATGGAAAGTTTCAGTCCTGCCGAACACGCCGTGGCCACTTCTTTGCGGGCCAGAAACGTCTTGGGCTGCTCGATCTGCACATGCCGCGCGGGCCGGCTGGAATCAGTGGGGTGCGCTTCGCGGATGTAGACCCAATAAAAATCAGCCTGCTTTCCGTAGGTTTCGTACGATTTCTGGAGGCGCCCGGCCTCGCGTGAGAAGGGGCCTCACGTGTACGAGCCAAACACCACGACGGTGTGGCGCTTGATTTTAGAAAAATCCAACACGCGATCGCCCTTCATGAAC
The DNA here is from genome assembly GCA_963583525.1 of Verrucomicrobiia bacterium. Lineage (GTDB taxonomy): Bacteria > Verrucomicrobiota > Verrucomicrobiia > Limisphaerales > UBA1100 > JACNJL01. The sequence goes on from CAUZWB010000024.1 coordinate 3,909, forward strand.
TGCGCGGATACCTTGGGCACAAGCGCTCCCACCTGCGCACCGCCAGCACCAACGCCAGCGGGCCGCTGATCTTGCCCGAAATAGCGCATCCATTCTTCCGGCGTCACGAGGCCGTCGGCTTGGGTGTCGGCTTTTTTGAAATCCGCCGCCTGAAGCAGGGTCGCCCATTCCTTAGCGGAAATTTTCTGATCCGCATTTGAATCGAGCCCGCGAAATAATTCCTGCGCCGCACTCCCGCCCTGCCCCGGACGTCGACCGCCCTGTTGCATTCGTGCGCGGCGCATGGCTTCCATTTCGGGTTGGGTGAGGAATCCGTTTTTGTCTTTGTCAAACTGGTCGAAGAAATTTTTTGGTCCGGGAAATTCCTCGCGCGAAAATTTGCCGTCGCCGTTGGCATCCATCCGCTGGCGGAATCCACCCGCGCCATTTTGCCGCGTCTGCGCCGACAACAGGCCCGCGCTCAAAATCAGTAAAACTACAATTGCATGCATCGTCCCATTGGACGCCGCGCCGCGCGATTTGGATACATCCATTTTGCGCCATTGACAGCCCGCCACTGGAAATCGCATATTTGGGTATGGGACGCAGCCGGACAATCCTCTTGTGCCTTTGCCTCGGCTTGCTGTGTTTTGCCTTCCCATCCCCCGCCGCCACGCCCCTTGAAGAAGCCCACAAACTTTACGAAACCGGCGATCAACAGCTCGAAGATTACGAACTCAAAAAAGCACTCGCCACGTATCAAAAGGCTCTGGCGCTCTTCCAAAAAAATAAGGGCACGCCCGCCGACCGTTCCCAAACGATCATTCAAATCGCCGTGGTGCACCGGGAATTGCAGGCCTATCCCAAAGCCCAAGCCGCGCTGAAGCAGGCCGAGGGATTGCTCGCCGCCGAGCCGGATCGCGATTTGCAAATTGAAATCGAATGGGAACGCGGGCTCATCGAATTCGAAACCGGTCGGTACGCCGCTTCAATGAAATTTTTCGAGAAAGCCGCCACACTCGCAGAGCATCCCGAGGCGGATATGTTGAGCCGCATCCTACTCATCAACGATGGCGCGATGGTGGAGCTGGAGGCCGGACAATATCTGCGCGCCAAGGTGTGGCTCGATAAAGCCAGCGCGCTACTCAAAAAACATCCCGAACACGCCGCCGAAGTGGAAAGCGAAATCGCCAACAACCTCGGCTTTTATTATATGGACACCGGCCATTACAAGCTCGCCGAGGAAGCCTATCTCAAGGCGCTGGATGGCTATCGTGAATACTACGGCCAGCGCCATCCACGCACCACCATCCCCCGCGCAAACCTCGCGGTGCTTTACGAAACACTCGGCAATTTCAAAAAAGCCGAAACCCAGTTCAAGTTGAATTTGGAAATCAGCACCCTCCGCATTGGGGCCGACCATTATCTCACCGCCATCGATATGGCCAACCTTGCCCGCATCCACCAAGCCACCGGAAAGATGGACGAAGCCAAGCGGCTCTATTTACGATGCCTCGAGATTGACCGCAAACAACTCGGCCCCGACCACCCCTATGTCATCGTAGACCACAACAACCTCGCCCAGCTCTATCAGGAACTCGATGAACCCGATGAAGCAGAAACCCATCTACTTGCTGCCCTGAAACTAATCAAACAACGCAACGACCCGCCCGACCTCACTCACATCGCCACACTCGACACCCTCGCCGTCAATCACGTGTTACAGGGTGATTTGAACAAAGCCCGCGATTTATACAAACAAACACTCGCCCTCCACGCCCGCCTTCACACCGGACACACCCTCGAGGCCACGCGGGTGATGCGCGAGCTGGCCCTGCTGGAGCATGACCTCGGCAATCCCGCCCAAGCCCGGGAATGGGCCCGCAGCAAATGGGCCATCGAACGGCAGCTCACCGAAGAAGTGTTTTCCTTCTCCTCAGAAAAAGAGCGCTTTATTTTTCTGGAGAAAACCGACCCGCTGCACCCGCTCATCAGCCTCGGCACCGGCGCGGATATTGCGGAGCTGGTGCTGCATCAAAAAGGGCGTGTGCTCGATTCCCTCGCCGCCGCCCAACGACAAGCTCGGTTATCCGCGCAGCCGGAGTTGAAGAAAACGATGGAGCAAATCGAGGCCGCCACTGCCCAACTCATTCGCCTACAAATTCAAAGCTCACTCGCCAACACCCCCGAAACTGCAAAACCGCTGGCATCGCAGATTTTCAAACAAAAACAATTACTCAACGGACTGCAAAAAACACTGGCCCGCCACACGCGGCTGCCACGCACAGATTATCGCGCGGCGGATTTGCTGAAGGCCCTGCCGCCCGGCACCACGCTGGTGGAATTCGTGCGACACCAAACTTATCAGGGCCGCGATGTGTTTGGCGAACGATGGCGCGGCCAATACAGCGCGCTGGTGTTCACCGCCGGGCGCGCGCCACTTTGGATGCCGCTTCGGCGTGCGACGGCGATTAATCAATGGGTTGAAAAATATAATCCCGCCACGCCTAGCTCCAACGCGGATTATGAAAAAGTACTGCGCCAACTTCACCGGCGCCTGCTCCAGCCGGTGCTGGCCAAACTGCCGCCCACCACCGACACCCTCATCTTCGCCGCCGACGGCCAGTTGAATTTTATTAACTTCGCCACCTTGATGACGCCGGAAGGCAAATTCCTCTGCGAGGATTATCAAGTGCTGCACATCGCCACGGGGCGTGACCTGCTGCGCCCCATCCGCAATCCCGCCAATGACACGTTGGTAGCCTTTGCCAATCCACAATTCAAGACCGGCCAACCCAGAAAGCCCGCCGCGAACCAGGGCACCTCCCGCGCAGGCGACCTCCAATCGCTCATCCTGCCGCCCCTGCCCGGCACCCTGCGCGAGTCAGAATTCCTACGCAAATCCGCCCAAGGCTGGAAGCTCAAGCCCCGCATCTTCACCGGCGCAGCCGCCACCGAAGCCCAATTGCATGCAGTACGTCAGCCACACATTTTGCACCTTGCAACGCACGGATTTTTCGTGAGCACCGCCAAGGTGAAAAACTTAAATTCTTCAGAGGAAATTTCACAATCCGGCGGACGCATGAGTGCCGGAGGCATCCTCCCAAAATCCCTCCTCAATAGCGGACTCGCCTTGGCCGGAGCCGACCGCACGCTGACCGAATGGAAAGCTGGCCGCATTCCCGCCACCACCACCGACGGCATCGTCACCGCCGCCGAGATCAGCCTGCTGCATTTGGAGGATAACTGGCTCACGGTGCTTTCCGCGTGCGAAACGGGAATGGGCCGCGTGCACTCCGGCGAAGGCGTGATGGGGCTGCGCCGGGCATTCGTGCAGGCGGGCACGCAAAATCTGCTGTTCACGCTCTGGCCCATCTCGGATGCAATGACGGCTAAAATAATGGAGGATTTTTATCAACGCGCCCTGCGTACACGGCACGCGCCGGAGTCATTAAGCGATACCCAGCGAGATTGGCTGGTGAAGCTGCGAAACTCTGAAGGCACCAAAGCCGCGGTGCAATTAGCCGGGCCCTTCGTGCTTACTTTTCAGGGTCCGCCGGTGCCTTAGCTGGCTTGACCGAATTTGCTTTCAAGCATCGCTGCAACGTCATCAATGCCATCGCGGTGCCGTATTGCTGGTGATAATCGTAAAACGGGAAGTCCCACCAGCTGCCGTCTTTTTCCTGCAGTTTCATAATGATGGTAGCCATGTGATCCTGCAGACGCGGACGCTCGGCGGCGGGCACTTGCTCGAGGCAAAGCGCGCCGTAGTAGTGACCGTAATAATAAAAATAACCGGCCACTTGAAACCACGCCTCGTGCGGGCGCGGGCGTTTGCGGCCGATGCCGAGCCATTCATTGCGGGCGTAAAGGCGGTCGAGCCAATCGACGAGCACTTTGTCAGTGATGCGTTTGTCGCCCCACAAGCGCAGCGCGATATTGCCCGCCTGTGAACGGCCGAGGCTGCCGCCGGGTCGATTGATGCCCCGGCGCGGTGAGTTTTTCAAATACTCGCCATAAAGAAAACTGCCGTCGGGCAAGTGCTGTCGCTTGAGCGCGGCCAGCGCGCGGGTCACTAATTTTTTGGGCGGCTCAATCCCGGCCATCTTGGCCTCGTGAAAGGCAACGAGCACGGTGGCGTTGACGAACGAAATGGAACTGCTCGCAGGCTTCTTGGTGCCCAAACGCATATCGTAATAGCCCCAGCCGCCATCGACGGATTCGTAGGCGTTGAGGCGGTCAAACTGCTGAGCGATGAGCGCGTCGATTTTTTTGATCTTCGCCGGTTCAGCCTTTGCCCGCGCGCGGAGGCGCACCAGTGCCTGTAAGCCGTAGCCGTGCGACCACACATTGTACATCGCCGTGGCATTGGCACGGCGCAGCTTGGGGAGATGCTCCAGCAAATACGCTTCAGCATCCTTCAGGGCCTCGCGGGTTTGCAGAGTGTTACCACCGGCCTCGGTGAGGGCCGAGATGCAAAGTGATGTCACCGCCAGCCGAAAGGCATAATGGCTCTGAAACCCGGGCGCATAAATATTGAGCCCCTTGGTGTTGCGCGGGCTGCCCCACGAGCCGTCTTTGTTTTGTTTGTTCAACAAAAAATAAACGCCGCGCTCGATTGATTTTTCCAGATCCACTCGCGGCACGGCCTGCGCGTCAGGCAGTTTCGGTACGGGCACGGGATTAGCCGCGGGCAAACCCATCGCGGCCACGAGGATGACGAGGATGATCATGGGCAAACGGTTCATAGATTCCTTTCCGAATAATTCCGGTTGGAGTTAATTGATCTTCACCGGATCACCGGCTTTGAGGCCGCTGGTGATTTCAGTTTGGCCATTGCTGGTGCGGCCGAGCTGCACCGATATGTTTTTTGTGGATTCGCCGTCCACCACGATCACGTAAGGTTTTTGATCGGCGCCATAATGCAGGGCGGTGGAAGGCACGGTGAGGGCGTCGGCCTTGGAATAGGTGCCCAGCTTCACCGCACAGCCCATGCCGGGAGCGAGGTAGCCGTGGTTCGCACCAAGGGTGGCGGCAAGGGTGACCGCGAATTTCCCCGGCGCGCTGGGCACGCGGCTGATGGCGGTGACGGTGACGGGGATGCGCTGCTCGGGCGCGGCCGTGGGCGTGGCCCAGCCCCGGGTGCCGAGATTGATCTGGCGCGAATCTTTTTCGGCCACGCTGCCGCTGATGATGAGCGGGCGCGGGGTCACCACGGTCATAAAAATCTCATTGGGCATTACTTTGCCACTGGCGCGCAGTTTGGCATTGAGATGTTTGCGGCCGGTCCACAGGCCGTTCACAAATTCGCCGTAATAGACCACGCCGTTGGTGGAGGCTTTCACATCGAGCAACTGGCGGTCGGCCTCGAGTTTGGCGTGAGATTTCACAGCTTTGTTGAAGTCCACTTGCTTTTGCTGGATGGAGAGCTGGCGACGCTGGGTGGAGGTTTCGAACGTGGATTTGAGACGTTCCTGTGAAATTTGAGAGCGCACTTGAGCGGTGGCGCGATCTTCGATCTCGCGCGGCAACCCGAATTTGAGCGAGGCGAGGCGGGTCAGCTCCGCGCGTTCCAGCGAGAAGCGCGCGCGGTTCACGGTGTTGAGCGCGCGGGTGATGATGATCTCCTCCGTCTCCTCGGTGAGATCATCCGCTTCGTACATTTTTTTGAGCTGATTGAGTTCCTCTTCCGCATAAGCGAGCGAGTTTGAGTAGGAGGAATAACTCTGGTGCGTTGATTTCACGCTGAACTCTTTGATGTGTTCTTGAAAATGTTTCAGGTCCTCCCCCAACCGCTTGAAGGCCAGCTGCGCGGAAGCACGATCCAAGTCGGCGCTCTTGCTGGCAAACTGATGTTCCGCCGTCGCCAACGCAAGATCCAGCCGCGCGGCCTCCAGTGATCGCTTGCTGTCGGTGATCCGACGATCGATTTTCTCTGTTTCAAACTCGATCAACACTGAGCCCTTGCCCACTTCCGCGCCGTGAGCCGCGACGCTTTTCACAGTGAGATCGGCCCACACCTTGGGGCGAAGTTTGATGGGTGAGGATTGCGCCGGGCCAAACGCGCCAGAAAGTTTCACCTCCACCTTAAACGCACCGGCTTTGACGGTGTGAACGCCCTTGGGCGGGGCATTGGTGGAGTCGGCGGCAAGCAGTGAGCCAGCCTGTGCGAACAGGAAACAAATTGAACACATCAAAAAGGTCGATTTCATGCGGCGTGTCTACCGCCCTTCGCCGGGTTTATCAAGCCCCGCCTTCGAGGCTGACAAAATATGATATTTCCCCGCTGGCGGTTTGCTCAAACGCGTCACTCGCCCGTCCGGCCAGCGCACCTCCAGCGAGTCCACCACCGCCATATCGCCCAGCCCAAAATGTGCGGTGAACGGATGCTGCGCGCGCCACGAATCGCCCGTCACTACCCAGTGTCGCCATATTTTTTTGCCCGCCCGCGCCGTCACCACCGCACCCACCGGCGACCGACCCGGCGCGCCCCGCAAGTGCACGCCAATCCATCCGCCCTCGGGTTCCAGACGATTGGCCAACAACCGAACGCGGGGCAAATTCATTCCGGTTTTGAATTCCCAATGACGTTCGGTCACTAATAAATCCGGCCGCCCATCCGCATCGAAATCCGCCGCCACCACACTGCGGCCATCGCGCTGACTGCCCGCGCCCAGTAAAAATCCAGCCTCACGCCAGCCACCTTGGCCGTCATTGAGCAACAACGCGTTGGGTTGAAAACCATGCCACGAAAGATTCGCGCGTACCGGCCCCATCACCCCTTTGAAATGCGCCGCCAACGCGACTTCGGGCTGATTGTTTTGGGTATAAATATCGTGCCGCCAATAAATGCTATCGTAATCTTCCACCGTGCGTCGGCTGGAAAAACCGGCGGCCACAAACAGATCGCGGTCGCCATCGAGATCGAAATCCGCACCACTCACGCCGTGCGCCCAGCCAGTGCGTTCGAGTGTTTTTGATTTTTGAAGAACCAACCCCTTCGCACCGCCGAGAAACAAGCGGTTGCCACTTCCCATTGCCAACCGACGGGCCAAAAATTCCGGCAATGATTGATGGCCGAGCTGCAACCCAGACAAACGCCGCGCGGCCGCGGAATCCACGCCGGCCATAAACACATCGGGCCGTCCATCGCCATTGAAATCGCCCACCGCGTGGCTCTGGCCAAACGCGTTTCGAGCCTTGCCGAGCGTGCCGTTGAGGTCCGTGAATTTCCCTTGCCCATCATTGGCGTAATGATCAAGCCCGCCGAAATCAGCCACATTCAGCAAATCCAAATCGCCGTTGCCATTGAGATCCACCCACGAGGCGCTGCGGGTGCGGCGGTGTTTGCGCAGGTTTGGCGCGGCGGTTTCGGTGAATTTCCCTGTACCGTTGTTTAGCAGCAAGCGCGAAGGGTGGCCGTCGTTGGCATCGAAATAGGGCAATGGAAACTGGCCGCCCACGAAGGGCGGCTTGTAAGTTGTGATCCAAAGATCAAGGTCGCCATCGCCATCCACATCGCCCGCGGCAATCGCGCTGGCTCCATGCCATTGGGCTTCGCTGGTGAATGCACGCGTGGGTTTTTTGAATTTTCCTTTTTCTGTTTGCGCCGTGCCGGCCCACATCCATGGCCCATCGCGTGCGGGCACGCCCAGCAAATCCACCACGCCATCGCCGGTGAAATCCGCCAACACCGCCGACGTTAAGGGCTCGGGAAATACTGCGCACAATTTGGCTGCCTCGAATTTCCAACCGCCGCGATTCCAATGCACGGTATTCGTGGCGGGAAAAATTATTTCCGGCAATCCGTCGTGATTCAAATCCTGCACCAACACCGGTCCGCCGCCTTGCGGTGCGGATTGTTCCACAAACCCGCGCGCGCCCGTGTGTTCGTCACGCTGCAATTCGCTCACCGTCATGTTGCCGGGTAAAAATTGTTCCTGCGCGTTTTGTGTTTCAGTCCATTGAATCGTCAGCATCCCGCGCAGCACCACCCGCGATTGTCCGTTGCGCGCGCGCACGGTGAATGCGTATTTTGATTCGGCTGTTTGATTGTTGAAGGTATATTGTTCGTGTCGCCATTGGGTGCCACGAAGCTCCCATCCTTCCGCGCGGCGCGCTTCGAGCCATGCTTTCCATTCGGTGGGATTCATGTTTTGGTTCGGCCCGATCTCAAGCGAATCGAATTGAAATTCTGCCAACACCGCAAATTTATCCTTAGCCGC
>CAUZWB010000025.1:0-12060 GCA_963583525.1 Verrucomicrobiia bacterium
CCTCTGTCTCTCTGTGGTGAAAATATGAGAGGCAACTTCTCCCTCGCCCCAATTGAGACACGGATTCCCACGGATTTTTTCATCCGTGAAATTCTGTGGAATCCGTGTCAACTTCCGCGCGTGGACAAAGATGCTGTTGCTGAAGTGCTGAAGGAAATTGGCGTGTTGCTTGAGTTGAAGGGGGAGAACCCGTTCAAGACGCGGGCGTATGTGAACGGGGCGCGGGTGTTGGAGGGGCTGACGGAGCCGCTGGAAACGCTCATCGCAGAGGAACGGCTGGGCGACATCAAGGGCATCGGCAAGGCGCTGGTTGAAAAAATCACGGAGCTGGTGGAGACGGGGGAGCTGGAATATTACGACACGCTCAAGGCATCCATCCCGCCGGGGCTCATCGAGATGCTCGACGTGCAGGGCATGGGGCCAAAGAAGGTAAAGGCTCTGCACGAGAAGCTCGGGCTCGAGACCATCAAGGCGCTGGAGGCGGCGTGCGAGGCGGGCAAGGTGGCGGAGCTGGATGGGTTCGGCAAAAAGAGTGAGGAAAAGATTTTAGAAAGCATCGCCTTCAAGCGCCAACACGCGAGCCATCATCATCGGCATAAAATGTTGATCGCGGCAGAGCCGATTCTCGATGATTTTCGGAGTCATCCAGATGTGATCCGGTGCGACATCGCCGGCAGTTTGCGCCGCGCCAAAGAGGTGAGCGGCGACATCGATTTTCTGGTCTCGGCCAAGGAGAGCGCCGACATCATCGAGGCCTTCACCACGCGGGCCGGCACTCTCAGTGTGCTCGCCGCCGGCAGCACGAAGGCCAGCGTATTGCTCGAAGGCGGCATTCAGGCGGACTTGCGGGTGGTTGCGGATTCGGAGTTCGCCAGTGCGCTCGCGTATTTTACCGGCAGCAAAGAGCACAACATCGCAATGCGCAGCCGCGCCATCGCGCGCGGGTTACGGCTCAACGAATACGGCCTCTTCAAAAGCAAAGAGGAAACGCGCGACGCCAAGTTGCGGCTGGATTGCAAAACGGAGGAGGAAATTTTCGCCGCGCTGGATCTCGCTTACGTGCCGCCGGAACTGCGCGAGGATCGCGGCGAATTCGAGGCCGCCGAGCAAAACAAAATCCCGCGCCTCATCGAGTGGACCGATCTCAAAGGCTCACTGCACAATCACAGCAACTGGAGCGACGGCCACGAAACCCTCGAGGAAATCGCCGAACACATGAGCGGCCTCGGCTGCGCGTATTGGGCCATCACCGACCATTCGAAAGCCTCCTTCCAAGCCAACGGCCTCGACGCCGCGCGCGTCAAAAAACAACTCAAAGCCGTCGCCGAGGTGAACCAAAAACTGGAGGGCGAAGGCGACGATTTCCGTTTACTCACCGGCATCGAGGTTGATGTGTTAAAAACCGGCCTCGACCTCGAGGACGATTTACTCGCGCAACTCGAAGTCGTCGTCGCCAGCATGCACGTCGCCGGCAGCAACGAAGCCGACAACACCAAACGCCTCATCACCGCCGCCGAGAATCCCAACGTCCACATGATTGGCCATCTCAGCGGCCGTCTCCTGCTGGGCCGCGCGCCGCAGAAGCTCAACCAACAAGCCGTCATCGACGCCTGCGCGGCCACCGGCACATGGATCGAGCTCAACGCCAACCCCCACCGCCTCGACCTCGACTGGCGCCACTGGCAATACGCGAAATCCAAAGGCGTAAAATGCGTCATCAACAGCGACGCCCACCGCAATGAGCACGCCGGTTTTTTAAGAATCGGAACAGGAATCGCCCGCAAAGGTTGGCTCACCAAAGGCGACGTGATCAACACGCTGCCCTTGGCGAAATTGCGGAAAGAGTTAGGAAAGAAAAGAAACTAACGCCGCCTTTTTCCGCCGAAGCCGAAGTGTTGACCTTTGCCGATGCGGGCGGTTTTCATTTTGCGATCGCGCACGCTGACGCCTTTGAATCGTTTCTCGTCAAGGATGGTGGTGTACGTGTAATCGAAATCATCCAGCTTGGTGCGCTCGATGGGGCGGCCGATGAATCGTTCGACGGCGTCCACATGTTGCACGTCTTCGGCGACCATTAGGGTGAAGGCATCGCCGGTGGATTCCGCACGGCCGGTGCGGCCGATGCGATGCACGTAGTCTTCAGGATGCTGCGGCACATCGTAGTTGATGACGTGGCTGACGTTGGTGACGTCGAGCCCGCGACTCGCGATGTCCGTGGCGACGAGCACTTCGTATTTGCCATCGCGAAACCCGCGCAGAGATTTCTCGCGGTCGCTTTGCGTGCGGTTGCTGTGAAGAATGGCGACGGCGTGGTTTTGGCGCTTGAGCTCCGCGCCGATGCGGTCAGCACCATATTTGGTTCGGCAAAATACAATGACCGAATCGTAATCCACGCGCTTGAGTAATTCAAAGAGCAGTTCGTTCTTTTGCTTTTCAGCAACAGGATAGATGACGTGCCTAATCGTATCGGCGGGCGACCGTCGCATCCCGATCTCGATGGTCTCGGGTTCTTTCATTGCCCATGAGATCAGCGTCTCGATGGCGGGCGGAATGGTGGCGCTGAAGAGCGCGGTGACACGATCCTTGGGGCATTTATCGAGGATGCGCCGCACGTCGGGAAGGAAGCCCATATCGAGCATGCGATCGGCTTCATCGAGCACGACGTAGGAAATATTGCCGAGCTTGGCGGTGCCTTGCTGCATCAGATCGAGCAAGCGGCCGGGCGTGGCGACGATGATATCCACCCCGGCTTTGAGGGCGTCGACTTGTTTGCCGTAGCCCACGCCGCCGTAAATCACCGCCACGGTGTGGCCGGTGAAACGCGCGTAATCGCGCACAGCAGTTTCCACCTGAGAAGCCAGTTCGCGCGTGGGCTCGAGAATGAGCACGCGGGATTTTCCGGAATCTTTGCTGAGCTTGGAAATGATGGGCAATACGAAGGCCGCTGTTTTGCCGGTGCCGGTTTGTGCGCTGCCGATCACGTCGGTGCCTTCGAGCAACAGCGGGATTGCCCGCAATTGGATGGGTGAGGGGTCGGTCCAGCCCATGGCTTTGACGCCGTCGAGGACCGGTTTGGAAAGGCCGAGTTTGTTAAATGGCATAAAAGAGCGAGACTAAAGCAGAGGCGTGCGAATAGTGCAAACTATTTCGTCATTGAGCCGCGCGCCGGTTTTGTCTACAGTGGCGGCACGGAACGTAGCACAGCCTGGTAGTGCGCCTGCTTTGGGAGCAGGAAGTCGGAGGTTCGAATCCTCTCGTTCCGACCAATTTCTATGGAGGCTCTTCCCAAAAACACTCCAGATTTCATCACCGACGAAGTGCAGCTCGACTCCGTGCTCACGACATCTTCGGCGCGGTTACGGGAGTTTATCCCCCAAGTAAGTAGCCCGCTGGTCATCCTCGGCGCGGGCGGAAAAATGGGGCCCACGCTAGCGGTGCTGGCCAAGCATGCGGCCGATCTCGCCGGGCATCCACTGGAAGTCGTTGCCGTCAGTCGCTATTCCAATGACGCCACCCGACAGTGGCTGGAAAACAACGGTGTGCAAACGGTGACCGCCGATCTGGTGGATGACGCCACGTGGCCCACGCTGCCCGACTCGGGAAATGTTATTTTTCTCGTGGGCCAAAAATTCGGTACCGAAAGCAACCCCGGCCTCACTTGGGCGCTCAACACCCTCGTGCCTGCCGCCGCCTGCAAACGCTACGCCAATGCGCGCCTCGTAGCGCTTTCCACCGGGTGTGTTTACCCGCACGTGCCTACCGATAGCGGCGGCGCCACCGAATCCACCGCGCCGGAGCCGGTTGGCGAATACGCCAGTGCGTGCCTTGCCCGCGAGCGGTTGTTTGAATTTTACGCGCAGCAAAACAGCACCGCCATCACCTTGGTTCGGCTCAACTACGCTATTGATTTGCGTTACGGTGTGCTGCACGACATCGCCCAAAAAATATGGCGCGGCGAATCCGTCGATCTCTCCATGGGTCATTTTAATTGCATTTGGCAAGGCGACGCCAACGAGCGAATCCTCCGCAGCCTTGGCCTGTGCCACAATCCACCGCACCTCATAAACCTCACCTCACCCGGAACACTTACCGTGCGGGCGGTGGCCCAACAACTCGGCGAACTGCTCAAGCGCCAAGTGAAATTCACCGGCACCGAAGCCGGAACCGCATGGCTCAGCAACCCAACCGCCGCCGTTGAAATCCTTGGCACACCGGAAACCTCACTGGAAACCATGCTGCGCTGGACTGCCCATTGGACGCAAACCGAAGGCCGCAGCCACGGCAAGCCCACGCATTTCGAAGTCCGCGACGGGAAGTATTGAGCCACGCGCCTCTCTCCAGTACACTCCGACCGTGAATCGCGTGGGAATCGGATACGATGTGCATCAGCTAAAGGCTGGGCGGCCGCTCATCCTCGGCGGCGTCAACATCCCGCACGACACCGGCCTCGATGGGCATTCGGATGCCGATGTGCTGATGCACGCCATTTGCGACGCGGTGCTCGGCGCGATTGGTGAGGGCGACATTGGTTCATTTTTTCCGCCGAGCGATGCGCAGTGGAAAGACGCTCCCAGTAAAATTTTCCTGGAAGAAGCTGCGCGCCAAGTTGAAAAGCGCGGTGGACGCATCAACAATGTTGACGCGATGCTCATCGCCGAGGCCCCAAAAATTGGACCGCACATTGCCACGATGCGGGAGAACATCGCCGCCGCGCTGGGCATCAATGCGAGCGCGGTGGGCATCAAAGCCACCACCAACGAAACGATGGGCTTCGTGGGCCGCGGCGAAGGGATGGCGGCGCACGCAGTGGCGAGCGTGGAGTTGGCTGATTAACGTGGCGAGCAAAGGCGACATTGGCTGGAAACGACGCGACGCCGAGGGCGAGCGCGTTCAGGTTTCCGCAAAAAAAGTGGGCGACCGCTGGCTGTTTCGATTGCGCGACAAACGCTACGACACATGGCAGACGTACGACGAACCCACGCTGGAGGATTGGCTGGAACTGCTCGACAATGTAAGGCGCCGCATCGCCCGCAAAAAAGTTCCTTTTGACGAGGAAGCGCGTCTCACCGCCACCATCCGCGAGCGTTATCCGGAGGCCACACTATGAAGCGCGCGCCGCTTATTGTGGTGTCCACCATGACGGAGCAAAAGGGCGCGGAGTTTCGCGACCGTTCCACGAGCCTGTCGTTTTGGTACACGCGCGCCATCGCGCGGGCGGGCGGTTTGCCTTTGCTTGCGCCAAATTTTCCCGAGCAAAATAATATCGCACGCGACATGGTGGCCCGCGCCGATGGCGTGATGCTTACCGGCGGCGACGATTTGCAGCCGGATTTATACGACCCCGCCCTGCCCCAACGCATCAAAACCAAAGCCGGCGGCGTGGATCCCGCGCGCGATTTATTTGAATTCCAACTCATCGAGCAGGCTCTGAAACAGCGCAAACCACTGCTCGCCATCTGTCGCGGCCCGCAAGTGCTCAACGTCGCCCTTGGCGGCGGGCTCGTCACCGATATTCCGATCGAACGCCCTCAAGCGATGCTCCACGCGCGCAAAGGTGAGGCGCACAAATTAGTGCATTCCGTGGAACTGGCGAAGGGTTCATTGATGCGGAAAATTTTCCGGCGCGCCACACTGCGCATCAACAGCGCCCATCACCAAGCCGTCGGCACCCTCGCGCCAATGCTACGCGCCACGGCGCAAACTAAGGACGGCATCATCGAGGCGATTGAGTTGACTGAGGCTCAAGCCAAAAACGCACCTTTTTTGTTGGGAATGCAATTCCACCCCGAACGCCTCATTGATTCGCATCCGGAATTCCTGCGCGTGTTCAAAGCGTTCGTGAAGGCGTGTTGATTGTGGCCCGGGACCCGGCTACATTATTAAAGCAACCGCTGAATCTTTTTCCGCAAGCGACCATTCGTCGCGATCATTTCGTAGGTGTACTTGCGCGGCATTGGTTTATGCCAAAACTCGCCGCCGGCGCATTCGAGGATTAGCCCGCCCGCGGCGACGTCCCACAAATACACACCGAGCTGCCGATAGGCGTCCAGCCGACCGGCGGCCGTCCAAGTCATCGCCAGCGCGGCACTACCCATCAAGCGCACTTTGAGCACGCGTTGATATAACCGCGCGAAGAGCGGCAGATTTTTTTTGATGGTGGTGCGGCTCTTGGAGAATCCGATGGAGACGATGGAGGTTTCCAGCGTACTCGTTTCGCTGACGTGAATGGCGTGGCCATTAAGCTTGGCTTTGCCACCAGCACGGGCGGTCCACATCTCATCGAGAAACGGATCGTACACCACACCGATCACCGAATCGTAATCCGCCCAATGACCGGTGGAATCCGCGCGACGTTGTTGCAACGCGATGGACACGCACGCGTGCGGAATGCCGCGGCTGAAATTCACTGTGCCGTCGATGGGGTCCACCACCCAACGCCACTCGCCGGTGGTATCGCCCACCTCGCCTTCCTCGCCGAGAAAGGGCACGTGCGGAAAGCCCTTGCGCAGGCCGCGCTCGATCATGCGTTGGCTGCGATTATCCAGCTCGAGCTTGATGTCGTGCGCGGTTTGCAGGTTGATGTGCTTTGGCGTGCGCAGTTGACTTTTGAGAAACACGCCAACTTTGTGCGCGACATCTTTGGCGCATCGGGCGGCGGCGGTAATATTCGGCGGCTTCATTTTTCAGGCAATGCGTCGAGCTGAATCCAGCCCTTGGAGCGGTAATACATCCAACCGGCGGTTTCGTACATCCAAATTTGGACGGTCTTGAGGCGGTCAATCCTCGGGAAAAATTTCCATTCCCGCCGATGTTGCCACGCTGCAAAATCGCAAGCGACCGGCGTGACGTCGACGCCACTGGAAAGAAATACCGCCTCGGCGCGCTTCATATGGCTGGCGGAGGTGATAAGAAAAACAGTTTTCCACCCCTCCTTACGCGCAAGCGCCGCGAATTTTTTCGATTCCTCAAACGTGTTGGCGCACACGCCGAGGTCGTGCACTGGAATGTCTTCGGCAAGATTCCATTTCTCCATCCACGGCCGAACCCGCTCGGCTTCTGGTTCCAATTTTCCATTTTTCCAGTAACCGCCTCCGCCCAAAACCAGCACCCGCGCTTTGCCGCGGCGCGTGAGTTCGATGCCCGTCAGCACACGATCCACCGAGGCACTGAAATTGATCCCGTTGATTTCAGCATCAGAACCCCCGCCGAAGCCGCCGAGAACCAACACCGCATCAACCTCCGGAAGCGTTGCCCAACTTGTGCGTCCATACGGTGCTTCCAAATGCGAAAGCAACCAACCGCTCAACGGTGAACTGCCAACAAAGAAAAGTGCCAGCGCCAGCCCGCCCTGCATTGCGGCCAAACGATATTTACGTTTGTAAATGAACCAACCGGCCGAGCCGAGCAGTGCCAACCAAAAGAGCGCCACCGGCTGCAACAAGGCTTTTGCGAGCGCGGCCATCTCAGGCGTCGGCGAGGTATTCGATGGCCTCGCGGGTTTGTTGCTCCTTTTGCTGCCAATCGGCCAGGCGATCTTTGGCTTCCTGCAAAACTTCTTCCGGCGCGCGTTCGGTGAATTTGGGATTGTTCAACTTCGCGCTCGCTTTGGAAATTTCGCCCGCGATTTTTTCCAACTGTTTTTCCAAGCGCACCTTTTCGGCATCCACATCGATCAATCCATCCAGCGGCAAATACAATTCGCCCAAGGCCGAGCGCGCGGCGGGCGTGCCTTTGCGCGGCGCGTAATCGGCATCGACTTTCAAGCTCTCGGCGTTGAGCAAACTTTGGATGACTTCCACTTCGTATGCGTCGAGCTTGGCGGCGGGTTTGATGATGTAATCAATTTTTTTGGCAAACGGAATGTTGCCGATGCCGCGTAAGTTGCGGCCGGCGGTGACGAGTTCGTGCTTGGCGGCGACGAGTTCATCGATGGTTTCGTCCAGCGCGTAGTGCTCTTTGAAATCTTCCGCAAACGCCTTTGGCCAATGGGCGGTCATAATCGTTTCGCCGCCTTGATCGCTTGGCATTTCGGCGGAGAAACCGAGGGCGTGCCAAAGTTCCTCAGTGATGAACGGCATAAACGGGTGAAACAATCGCAGTGTGTGGCCGGTCACGAAATCGAACACCGCCAGCACGTTAGCCTTGCGTGCGGCGTCTTCGCCGAAGAAAGTCGCTTTGCAGGATTCCACGTACCAATCGCAAAACTCACTCCAGAAAAAGCGGTACAACGTGGCCGTGGCGTCGGTAAACCGATACGCCGCGAAGGCATCCGTCACCTCGGTGATGGCTTGGTCGAGCCGACGGAGAATCCAACGGTCATCGCTGGTGAGCAACGTGGGATCGATTTCGCCTTCGGTTTCGCCGCCTTGCATTTGGCGGAATCGGCAGGCATTCCAGAGTTTATTGCAAAAGTTGCGGCCGAGTTCGACGTCCTTTTCGTCGAAGAGCACATCCGCCCCCAAAGGCGCGCTGCGCATCGTGCCAAAGCGCAACGCATCCGCGCCGTATTGCGCAATGAGTACGAGCGGATCGGGCGAGTTACCGAGGCTCTTGGACATTTTTCGGCCCTTTTTATCGCGGATAATTCCGGTGAAGTACACGTTGCGAAACGGCAAATCGCCTTTGTATTCGTAGCCCGCCATGATCATGCGCGCGACCCAAAAGAAAATGATGTCCGGCCCCGTGACAAGATCGGAGGTGGGATAAAATTTCTTAAGTGTCTCCGTGTCATCCGGCCAGCCCATCGTCGCAAACGGCCAGAGCCACGAGCTACACCAAGTATCGAGCACGTCGGGATCTTGTTCCCAGCCCTCGCCCTCGGGCGCATCAAGGCCGCAGTGAATTTCCTCGCCGCGATACCAAACGGGAATGCGATGCCCCCACCAAAGCTGGCGACTGATGCACCAATCCTGCAAACCGCCCATCCAATAATCATACGTCTTGGACCAGCGCTCGGGATAAAATTTCATCGTGCCGTTGGCGACGCAATCGCGCGACTGCTCTTGGCTCGGATATTTCAAAAACCACTGCTCGGAAAGGCGCGGCTCGACCGGCACATCGGCGCGTTCGCTGAAGCCGACGTTGTTTTTGTAATCTTCAGTTTTGATCAGCGCGCCCATTTCCTCAAGCTTCGCGGTGGCGACTTTCCGCGCCTCGAAGCGATCCAACCCATTCAAGTCCGCGCCGGCTAACTCGTTCATTTTGCCATCGGCATTGATGACATCAATGACCTCCAACCCGTGGCGTTGGCCGATTTCAAAATCTGCCTTGTCGTGCGCAGGCGTGACCTTGAGCACGCCGGTGCCAAACTCGATGTCGATGTGTTCGTCGGCCACGATGGGCAAGTGCGCTTGGTTTTCCAACGGCAACGGCCGCACCGCGTGTTTGCCAATGAGTTTTGCGTAGCGCGGATCCTTCGGGTTCACGGCGATGCCGCTGTCGCCGGGGATGGTTTCCGGCCGTGTGGTGGCGATTTCGAGCCACGTGTCCGGCTCTTCAACGACTTGCACCCTGAAATAATAGAGCTGGCTGTTTTGCTCTTTCATGATGACCTCCTCGTCCGAGAGGGCAGTCAACGATTTCGGACACCAATTCACCATTCGTTTGCCGCGATAAACCAACCCCTTTTTATAAAGATCCACAAATACGCGCTGCACGCACTTCGTGTAGTCTTCGTCCATCGTGAAACGCAGGCGCGACCAATCGCAACTCGCGCCGAGCTTTTTCAACTGCTCGATGATGATGCCGCCGTGTTTCTCTTTCCATTCCCAAATATGCTCCAGCAACTTCTCGCGCCCCAAGTCGTCGCGATGCTTCATCACGCCTTCCTTGCGCAGCGCGCGCTCCACCACGTTCTGCGTCGCGATGCCCGCGTGATCCGTGCCCGGCAACCACAGCACCTCCTTGCCGTCCATCCGCGCCTTGCGCGCGAGCATGTCTTGAATAGTGTTGTTGAGCACGTGCCCCATGTGAAGGACGCCCGTAACATTCGGCGGCGGGATGACAATCGAATACGCCGGACGCGCCTCACTCACGCGATCGGGCTGCGCAGTGAAACACTCATGCTCCTCCCAAAAGGAATACCATTTCGTCTCAACCGCTTGCGGTTCGTAAGCCTTTGGGATTTCTGCCATGAAACTATTTCTTCAACAGCCGGAATTCGATGCTGTCGAGCAGCGCTTGGAGGCTGGCCTCGATGATGTTTTCGTTTACACCCACAGTGTACCAGCGGTCTTTGCCATCGGTGGATTCAATGAGCACGCGGGTTTTGGCAGCCGTGCCGGTGGTGCTGTTCAGTATCCTCACTTTATAATCCGTGAGGCGCACTTGCTTGAGCACCGGATAAAATCCACGCAACGCATTACGCAGCGCTTGGTCCAGGGCATTCACGGGACCATCGCCATTGGCCACGGTGTGGGCACTTTTGTCACCCACACGCACTTTCACGGTGGCTTCGCAAACGTGATTAGCCGCATCACCGCGCATGGAAACGTGATAAGCCTCCAAATCAAAAGCCGGCTCCACGCGGCCGAGCGCTTTGCGGATAAGCAACGCCAGCGAGCCTTCTGCGCCCTCGTAATCATAGCCGAGATGTTCCTGCTCCTTCACGCGCGCGAGGATGCCCTTCAGCTCCGGCGCATCATTGGCGATGCGAATACCCATCTCCTGCGCCTTCATCACGATGTTGCTGCGGCCGGCGAGATCGCTCACCAGAATGCGCCGTGCATTGCCGACCACTTCCGGATTGGTGTGCTCAAAACTGGCCGCCACTTTTTGCACGGCGTTCACGTGCATGCCGCCTTTGTGCGCGAAGGCAGTGCCGCCCACCCACGGTTGATGGCGGTCGGGAACGAGATTGGCCACTTCATCGATGAAGCGCGAAACCTCGCGCAGTTTTTTCAAACGCGCTTTCGGCATCGAACGCCGCCCCATCTTCAATGTGATATTCGGAATGGTGCTGGTGAGATTGCAGTTGCCCGTGCGCTCGCCATAACCATTGATCGTGCCTTGCACCTGCGTGGCGCCCTGCTCCACCGCCGCCAGCGCGTTGGCCACGCCGAGGCCGATGTCGTTGTGGGTATGAATGCCGATGGGACACGAAAGCTGCGCCCGCGCCGTCGCGGTGATGGCCGCCACTTCGCTGGGCAGTGTGCCGCCGTTGGTATCGCACAACACCACAAAATCCGCGCCCGCCGCTTCCGCCGCTTTCCAAGTGGCCATCGCGTATTCGGGATCATCCTTAAATCCATCGAGCGCGTGCTCGGCATCGTAGATGACTTTGCGACCGTTCTTTTTCAGAAACGCAATCGTGTCGGCGATCATCGCGATGTTTTCGTCGGGCGTGGTGCGCAGCACTTCTTTCACGTGCAGCAGCCATGTCTTGCCAAATATGGTCACCACCGGCGTCTTGGCATCAATGAGCAGTTTTACCTGCGGATCGTCCTTCGCCTTCACTTTTTTGCGGCGCGTGGAGCCAAAGGCCGCGATCTGCGCGTGCTTCCATTTGCGCTTGGCCGCTTGTTTGAAAAACTCGATGTCCTTCGGATTGCTCCCCGGCCAACCGCCCTCCACGTAATGCACGCCGAAGACATCGAGCCGCTCGGCCACGCGAAGTTTATCCGCCACCGAGAAGCTCACACCTTCGCCTTGCGTGCCATCGCGCAGCGTCGTGTCATAGATTTCAATCAGTCCCTTACTCATCACCCCCCGCCAAGCGGGAGGCGAGTTCTACGCCAAAGGCACTTTGCTTGCAAACCTCAAACGGGTTGTTTCCAGCGGATTACACCGGAAAACTCACCGTTCGCGTGGGAGGAAACTCCAACCGCCGTTGCACCGGCCGCGGCGCGGGCGGGGCATCATCCGCATTGATCATCTTGCGGATTTGATCAAACCACCAATCCGCTCGTGCCACCCGCCGCCGTCTGCGCGGCAGTGCCTTGCGAATGGTGTTGCGATCAAAACCCAGCTCCAGTTGTTTGTTCAGTTCATTGTACATTTTGTTCTCCTTGGTTTGTGTTCAAACTCTGCGCTGAGCCTCTCACGGGACATGGGACATTTACT
>CAUZWB010000026.1:0-12004 GCA_963583525.1 Verrucomicrobiia bacterium
ACTCAGAGAATTACGCCATCACCCGATGGAATTATCAGCGTACACAGAATTATGGGTCGCCAACCTTCAAGGTGAGTAATCCGAAGGAACGAGGGAATGAAGGAGTGAAGATTACAGGTGCCACACTGTCAGCAGACCGCAAGACCGTGACACTTTCCGTGGAGGATCTGCGTCCATGCGATCAGCAACTTATCAGGTTCAATGTCAAGGCGGCTGATGGCACCAGTATTCGAACCGAGGTGATGCATACGATCCATATCTTGGAGTAACCACCTCTTTGCCTCTTTCGAGTGGACGCGCGAAAAGAGTTGAGTCACGCCGGTCCGACCATTTCCCTCTTCCACTTGCCTGTTTTTCAGATTTGGGCTAAACTGTATTGAGTGGAGGCACACCCCGTTAATCTGGAAGGTACGATGCCCGGCGTGTTGAGCCCGGAGGATGCCGTGCGGCTGGATGCGTTTCATGAGATGATTCATGAACAGACGCAGGTTTTTGCCGGCTATCCGGTCACGGCCAATTTTGATTATCACGATCTCTTTCGTTTTCTTGATTATCCACTGAACAACATCGGCGATCCGTTTGACCCCTGCACATACCATCTCCATACGCGCGAGTTTGAGCGTGAGGTGCTTGATTGGTTTGCGGAATTGCAGGCCGCGCCGGAGGGCGATTGGTGGGGCTACGTCACCAACGGCGGCACGGAGGGTAATCTTTATGGGCTCTATCTCGCGCGCGAGTTGTACCCGAACGGGATGGTTTATTTTTCGCAGGATACCCATTACAGCGTGAGCAAAAATTTGCGGTTGCTGCGGATGCCGCACATCATGATCAAATCGCAGCCCACCGGCGAAATGGATTTGGAGGATCTCGAGGAGAGCATTCGTATCCACCGCGATGTGCCGCCCATTATTTTCGCCAACATTGGCACCACCATGCGCGAGGGCGTTGATGATATTCCGGCCATTCAAGAGATGCTCAAAAACCTTGCCATCCCGCAGTCGTACATCCACGCCGATGCCGCTTTGTGCGGGATGACGCTGCCGTTCATCGACGGGGCGCCGGAGTTCAATTTTTCCACCGGGATCCAAAGCATGTCCATAAGCGGCCACAAGCTCATCGGCTCGCCGTTGCCGTGCGGAGTGGTGCTTGCGCTCAAGCCGCACGTGGATCGCATCGCGCGCAGCATCGAATACGTGGGCACGTTGGACACCACCATCACCGGCTCGCGCAACGCCATCACGCCACTGATGCTGTGGTACGCCATTCGGCAGCGCGGCAAAGAAGGCTTTCGCGCCATCGTGGCCGAATGCCTTGCGTGCGCGGAATACGCCGTGGAACAGCTCAACGCCATTGGCGTGAAGGCATGGCGCAACCCACACGCCATCACCGTGGTGCTCCCCAAGCCCTCCAGCTTTGTGCTCGATAAATGGCAGCTCGCCGTGCAGGAAGAGATCGCGCACATCATGGTGATGCCTCACGTGGACCGCGACCGCATTGACCGTATCGTGGCCGATATTGCCGCTAACCCTGTCTAGTTATTTTAGTTATGAAACTCATTTCCATCGTCACCCAAAGCCGCGCCGGCGTAACCGCCGAGATCGCCGCTTTGCTCGGCGAGAACGACATCAACATTGAATCGCTCGATGCCGAGGAGGCTAATGGCACGGATGTGGTGACGCTCTCCGTGGATCATTACAACCGCGCGCTGCAAGTGCTGCGCGATGCCGGCTGGAACGCCGTGAGCGAAGACGCGATGCTCATCCGCGTTCGCGATGAGCCCGGCGCACTGGCCCGCGTGGCCAAGCAATTCCTCGATGCGGGCATTACCGTTCACAGCATCCGCATCGTCCAACGTGGCAGCGATTGGGGCGTCATCGCCGTCAGTGCTGACCCCATCGAAAAAGCGCGGGAATTGGTGACGGATAATTTGTTGGCGGAATCGGGGGAATGACCAAAGGCATAGAAATGCCCAATGCCCAAAACTCAAGGCCCAAGGGTGTTGTGGGTTTGGGAATTGAGATTTGGTTGTTGGTCAACGGGTTCTCCCAAACATTGACTTTTCCTGTGCGATTCGCTTCAGTGGCGGGGACATGTATTTGCGAATTTTAGGAGCAATCGGCGTGGCGTTACTAATCGCCTGCGCCACGGGGGCCAACGAAGATAAGCCAAAGGATGGCAACGGAGGCAAACCCGCCGCACCTGCTGTACGGGGCAAAGTTGATTTCGTCAAAGAGATCAAACCGATTCTCGAATACAATTGCGTAGGCTGCCATCGCGAAGGTTGGGCGGAAGATAAGGGCGGCGGTTATCAACTCGATATCAAAGAGAAGGCCCTCAAAGGCCGACGCATTCGGCCCGGCGATCACGAGCGCAGTATGGTTTGGGAAAGCATGACCTTGCCTTTGGACGACGAGGAAGTGATGCCGCCGGCTAACAAGGATCAACGCCCCACCAAAGAAGAGATCGCATTGATTGCGTTATGGATCGATCAAGGCGCAACTTGGCCCGATGGCTTGCAGCTTACGCCCAAGAAAAAAATCATCAAAGGCGAAGACGAAAACAAAATCGTCGAAGCCATCCGCGCAAAAATTATCGCCCAACACAAGCCCGTGGCCGAAGCGGATATGAAGCCGTACGTGGACAAGATCCCCGAAGCGTTATCCGATTTCACGCTGGTTCCCATCAAGGGCGGCACATTTTTGATGGGCAGTCCCGCGGACGAAAAAGACCGCAACGCCAACGAAGGCCCGCAGCGGAGTGTCACTGTTTCGCCATTTTGGATAGGCAAACACGAGGTCACTTGGGATGATTATCACAAGTTCATGTATTACGAGAGAAACATGAAATTGAAAAAAGACACACAGGAGTATTTTCGCGATGCGACCGCGACTCCCACAAAACCATATGTGAATATGGATTTTGGAATGGGCACCGGACAGCACCCGGTCGTTTCGATGACGCAACACGCGGCAAACAAGTATTGCGAATGGCTCAGTATGAAAACCGGTAATTTTTATCGGCTGCCCACCGAGGCGGAATGGGAATACGCCTGTCGCGCGGGAACCACCACGGCGTATTCCTGGGGCAACGAGGCCGCCCGCGCCACGCTGAACGCCAAAACGTGGAACAGTGCCAACACTTCGGATCCCGTCACTTTTGATATTGGCTATCGTAAAATCGGCCTCAAAGGCCCCAACCCGTGGGGCTTGCACGATATGCACGGCAACGTCTTCGAATGGGTGCTCGATGGCTACGCGCCGTACAAAGCGGCGAGCGGCACTTTGGTAAATCCGTGGGTGAGGGGCACTAAACCTTATCCGCACGTGGCGCGGGGTGGGTCGTTTCATTTCGTTCACCCCAAAAGCACGTTGCGCAGCTCGGCACGGATTTTTTCCGGGCCCAATTGGAAACAGCAGGACCCGCAAATACCCAAGAGCATTTGGTATCTTACCGATGCCACCTTCCTTGGCATGCGCATCGTGCGTCCGCTCAAAGTGCCCACGCAGGTGGAGATGACAGCCTACTGGAACAACGAGGTGGAATACGACGTGCCGATTGATTAACCCTAACTTGGGCTTGCCAGCCATCTCCAATTCGCTAAACTTTTCCCGCCACAGAAACTCGAACGGACAATCCATTATTGCTATGAAAAAAAATCCTAAAACCAATGTCAATCGACGTCATTTCCTAAAGTCCTCCAGCAAGCTGGCCGCCGCCGGCGCGGTGCTCAGTCAGATACCGATCGAACGCATGGCGCACGCTGCCGTCGGCGACACAGTGAGCGTGGCACTCATCGGCTGTGGTGGACGTGGCAGCGGTGCTGCAAACCAGATTATGAACACCAAGGGAAACACCCGCCTCGTCGCCGTGGCCGATGTGAATCCCGAGAAAGCCAAGCGCTCAGTTGCCAACCTGAAAAAGCAGCACGGCGTCAAGGTGGACATCCTTGAGGACAAGATTTTCGGTGGGCTTGACGGATACAAAAAGGCCATCGATTCGGGCGCTGATCTGGTGGTCATCGCAACCCCGCCGGGCTTCAAGCCGCAGCAATTCGAGTACGCGGTCAAAGCCGGCAAACACGTTTTCTGTGAGAAGCCAGTCGCTTCCGATGCTCCGGGTGTCCGGCGTTTCCTGGAAGCCAACGAGATCGCCAAGAAGAAAAATCTGATGGTGGGCATCGGCCTGCAGCGGCGCCACGAGGAACGCTACATCGAAAACATCAAGCGCCTGCACGACGGCGCCATCGGCGACATCAACCTAATGCGTGTGTATTGGAACGGCCGCGGGATTTGGTTTCGCGACCGCACCCCCGATCAATCCGAAATGGCCTACCAGTGCAACAACTGGTATCATTTCATCTGGGCCAGCGGAGACCAAATCTGCGAACAACACATCCACAACCTCGACGTTGGCAACTGGGTGATGCAAGGCTACCCCGTGATGGCGAACGGTATGGGCGGCGGTGAAGAGCGCATGGACGGTGACCGCAGCAAGTCGCAGATTTTTGACCACACCTTCGTCGAGTACACCTACGCCAACGGCCACAAGATGTATAGCCAGGCCCGCCACCTTGGCGGCAACGCAACCTTCGGCCACGTCGCTGAGTACGCCCACGGTAGCAAGGGCGTCTGCAAGCTGGCT
This sequence comes from Verrucomicrobiia bacterium, assembly GCA_963583525.1. Lineage (GTDB taxonomy): Bacteria > Verrucomicrobiota > Verrucomicrobiia > Limisphaerales > UBA1100 > JACNJL01. Next base: position 4,642 of record CAUZWB010000026.1, read on the forward strand.
TCGTCGATCAACCCGTTCGACGGCGACCCAATCCGCATCGTCGGCAAGGGCGGCGGCCATCAGCAGGAACAACACGATCTCATCGAGACCCTGGCAAAAGGCGATATTTACAACGAAGGCGACTATGGCGCCAAGGCGACTTTCACGGCCATCCTCGGCCGCGAGGCTTGCTACTCGGGACGCGTCCTCAAGTGGGATGACCTTCTCAAAAATGGTCACAACTACTGCCCCGGCATCGACGAATGGACTATGGAGACAGAACCGCCGGCAATGAAGGGCGAGGATGGCAAGTACTCCGTACCCCAGCCCGGAAAATGGAATCCCCTCGCCTGATTCCATAAACTCATTTAACGGATTGCCCAATCCGGCAATCACCCGCACCCTTCGGGCGTGCGGGTATTTTTTTGTCTACTTGGATTTCTGCTCAGCGTCGGCTGTTGCAGCTTGCCCAATGACGCCGCGTGGAAACGCTTCGAATATGTGGACCCCGAAATGGGCGTCGACTTCTACCTCAAGTTTTACGCCAAAGATCGCCCCACCGCCGAACGCATCGCCCGCCAAACCTACGCCCGCGTCGAAGCCCTCAACGCCATCTTCTCCGACTACCATCCCGCCAGTGAACTCAATCGCCTTTGCCAAAAACCCCACGGTCAACCCGTCAAAGTCAGTCCCGAACTATTCAACATCCTCCAACGCGCCCAAACTCTCGCCCGCGAAACCAACGGCGCATTCGACATCACCGCCGGCCCAATGATCCGCCTGTGGCGCACCGCCCGCCGCCAGCAAAAGCTCCCCCCCGCCAAAGCTCTCGCCGCCGTGAAAAGCCGTGTCGGTTATGAAAAAATAAAACTCGATCCCCGAACGGGTACCGTCACCTTGCTCGCCGCCAAAATGCAACTCGACCTCGGCGGCATCGCCAAAGGCTACGCCGTGGACGAAGCGATGAAAATTCTCAAAGCCAATTGCATCCACCGCGCCTTCGTCGCCGCCAGCGGCGATATGCTCACCAGCGCCCCCCCCATCGGCCGCCAAGGCTGGCGCATCCTCATTCGCAACGTCGATCAATTCGGAAACCTTTACCCCCGCACCGTTTTTCTAAAACACCAAGCCCTCTCCACCAGCGGTGACACCGAACAATACATCGAAATTAACGGCCAACGCTATTCCCACATTCTAGACCCCCGCACCGGCCACGGACTCACCCATCGGATGCAAGTCACTGTAATCTCCGAAGCCTCCACCACCGCCGACAGCTACGCCACCGCGATCAGTGTGTTGGGCCTGAAAGCAGGCTTAAAATTCGCCAACCAAAAAAAACTCCAAGCCATCATCCTGGATTTGAAAAACGAAAAGCCCCTCATTACCAAATCAGCCCATTGGCGAGTTTGGTGAAAATGTGCCGGCAGCACGTATCTCCTCCACCGCCGCCGTGCCGGTGGTGCCCAGTTTGTGGATTACAATGGAGGCGGCATGGTTGGCCAACTCCAGCGCTTCGGGCAATTCCGCATTGGCAGCGAGCGCGGCGGCTAGGTTGGCCGTCACAGCGTCGCCGGCGCCGACGATGTCAATTTCGCCACGCACGGGCAGGGCAGGGGAATGGGTCATCTCGCCATCCGGCGCCGCGCCGAAAATTCCGTTTTCCGACATGCTCACAAACACTGGCTGGCCGCTTTGACGAGCCAAAACGGCCGCGGCGGTTTTGGGTTCGCCCTCGGTGAACTGTGCCAATTCAGTCGCGTTTATTTTGTAAATAATGTGTGGCCAATGATTAAGGCCGCGGCGGCCGTCGCCGATGACGAGTGTTTGCGATTTAATTTCATCGATGGCGGTCAAAAGGCTTCGCGTCACCACGCCGGTTTCCGGCTTATCCACTTGATCGAGCACGATCATGATATCAACTTCGCCCGCTAAGGCGCAGACGGCGTCAGCGAGTTTCTTCTGCAATGCCTGGGGCGTGGGATGCCAGTTTTTATTATCCAGTCGATTAAGTTCACGCGGCGGATGGCCGGGCTGCATGACCAGCGGTTTGCAATAAGTGAACGTGCATTGTGTCTCGCTTTCAAAAAAATATTTCATTCGCGCGCCGGGAGACTTGGCTTTTACACCGGGCAATTTTTCCAATGCGCTGAAAAGTTCAAAACCCTCGCCATCGCAGCCGCAGAAACCGACGGGCCACAACTCGCCCACGCCGAGGGCGGAAAGGTTTGCCAGCACCGTCCCGGCCGCGCCGGGTTGGGCGCGGATGTTGGTGACGTTGTGCACGGGGAGACCGGTCTCGATGGAGATTTCTTTTTTTGAAGAATCAATTTCCAGATAACGGTCACAACTGTAATCGCCCACTACGGCGATGCGTAGCGATGGGTATTTGCCGGTGATTTCCTGGAAGCGCTCGGCGGTCACAATTCCAGTTCGTTCAAAAGGTGGTGAGTGAAATCGATGTTATCGCATTGGGCGTAGTGCATTGCGCCGCCCATTCGCGCGTAGCTTTTGCAGAAGCGGAGGTAATAGGCGGGGTTGTCTTTGGGCGGCTCGCCGGTGGTCCAATCCCAGCCGCCGCCGTCTTGAATGTCCACGACGTGAAATGAATGGTCGCGTACAATGTCGCGATTGGCTTGCAGCCGGAGGTTGTTCACACAGGAAATGCTCTTTTCAAAAACCTGCGGGCCCATGATGGCGCTGCCGACGGAGAGCACCACGCCGCCGTCGAGGCCTTCCACCGCGCCGCCGAAGTTGGCGAAGTCCAACCCAGCCGCACGACCGAGGGCGGCACCGTTGAACATCGGGTGATTTGAAATGATGTCGTAGCCAATCCCCGGATGCACCGTGAGCGGCACGCCGTGCTTGAACGCATTGCCGAGCACCGAGGAGTTTTTCCACTCGTGGGAAATTTCGTGACGGCCTTCGGCGAGGTCGTGAGTTTGCATCGCTAGCAAAAGCTCGGCGCGGGCGGGGCTGGATTGGTTTTCCAATTCGGCCATCGTGGGGAGCGTCACGCAATCCTCGGCGATCATGCGGCCAACGCTTTGGCCGAAGCCTTCGTCATTGAGCGCGCCCGCGAGCACGGCGAGGTGGATGCAACGGCCGGTTTCTTCCCACGCGCCGAAGGTGCCGGTGGCGACGTTGGCGCGCACGCATTCGGTGGATCGGCCGTGATGCGCCCATTCCCAATCGTGAATGACGCCCGCGCCGTTGGTGGCGAGATGGGTGATCCAGCCGCCAGCCATTAGCTTATCCATCAACAAATGTGCGCCGTTTTTTATCAAGTGCGCGCCGTAAATATACATCACGCTCGCGCCTTTTTCCCGCGCGGCGCGGATGTCATTCGCGCAACGCACGATGTGTTCGTGATTGGCGGGCGATTGCTCGGCGGGCGTGGTCGTTGGATCGATGAGGGTTTCCTCAATGCTCGCCATACTGTCGCGCTCGGCGAGGGGGTAGACTTTGAGTTGTGAGAGGTCGATGGGTTTCATTCGCCAAAAATTGTTTGAAGTAGAGTTTCGGGGTTTCGATAGTCGGCAATAATTGCATCAGCACCGGATTCGATGAGGACGGTGCGTTTGTGTTCGTCCACTCGGCCGGAACCGTTTTCATTTTCGTCACTGCACACGGCGATGGCGAGTCCGCTCAAGTTACGGGTGGCTTCAATTTCCGCAGCGCCATCGCCGAACATCACGAAGTTTTCGCCAGTGAACGATTCGTCAGCCATTAGCCTCTCGAGCACAGATTGTTTGTTGAAATCTGCGGCTTTGGTGTCGCCATAGACGTGGCCGTTGCAAAACGGGGTGAGATTGAGCATCTCAGCTTCGTTGGAAATTTGCTCGTGTGGATTGCCGCTGAGAATGATGATGGACAATTCGCGTGCGGCTAGTAGTTCCAACAAGGCGCGTCCGCCGTGGACGATATAATCATCGCGCGTAGCCGTGCCGTCACGCAGTTGTGCGTAGCGTGCGTGGGCATTGGCGTTTAGGGGTTTCAGAAAGGCCTCGAGCAATTCATCGGCTTTGGCTTGGCCTCCGCGTTGTTGGATTTGCGCGGCCATTTCGGTGGTGAATAACGGGGTGGGGCGGCCGTTGAAGCGGATCATTTCACGAAACAAATGCGTGCGAATGTCATCAATCGATTCGCCTTCGTGCAAAGGGAAACGCGGGATGAGCACGGTTTGCGCCACCTCGGTCCAGCCGTGGCGGAGCCAGGAGAGGGTGCCGTCAAAATCAAACACCACGTGCGTTGTGTGCGGGCGGGGCGTGAAGCTGGGGAGCAGTTCGAGGGGCGATGGATCCATGGCGGTCGGCACGCGGACAGTGAAATAGGATTTCGGTAAAAAAGCAATCTTGCGAGAAACAGACTTGATTCGCGTGCGCGACTGTTCCCCAATGGGCGGCCCATGAATCGACGCCAATTTATCGCCGCCAGCGCGACCGCCACCATCACTGCCCTTGCCAAAACGCCCAAGCCATTGCGGTTGGGGCTGGATAATTTCGCCGTCCGCGCGATGGGCTGGAAGGCGGATGAGCTGGTGGATTACACCGCCACGCTGAAATGCGATTCGCTGTTTATCACCGATCTGTTTGCGTTCGAGAGCTTCACGCCGCGTTATTTGCGCGAGGTGAAACGGCACGCGGACGACAAGGGCATCCAACTTTATGTTGGCTCGTGGAGTTTGTGCCCGACTTCTGTGACGTTCAAAAAAAATTGGGGCACGGCGGCGGAACATTTGGCGCTGGGCGTGCGCGTGTGCAAAGCATTGGGGTCGCCGGTGTTCCGCGTGGTTTTGGGTTCGCGCAAGGATCGCCTTACCCCGGGTGGCATCGAGGCGCGCATTGATGACATGGTGAAATTTCTGAAAGCCAACAAGTCGCGCGCCACCGATGCGGGCATCAAAATCGCGGTGGAAAATCACGCGGGCGATATGCACTCGTTGGAACTGGTGCGATTGGTCGAGGCCGCCGGCAAGGATTGGGTGGGCGTGAATCTCGATTCCGGCAATGCGGTGTGGACGCTGGAAGATCCGTTTGAGAATTTGAAAACTCTCGCGCCGTACACATTGACGAGCAGCTTGCGTGACACGATGGCATGGCCGAGCGCGAATGGATTCACCGCCGCGTGGCGCGCGATGGGGGAAGGCTTGGTGGACTGGAAAAAATATTTTTCCCACTTCGGAAAAGTGTGTCCCGATGCGCCGGTTTGCATCGAGACCATCTCCGGTTTTAATCACGAGCTGAAAGTGAAGACAGATGATTTTTGGAAAGCGTGGCCGAAAGGCAAGCCAAAGGGCTACTCGCAATTTGAGACGTTCGCGAAAGGCGGCAAAGCAGTGTCGGCCTTCAAACCAGCGGCGGGCGTGGATCGCAAAAAGGCGCAGCAGGTTTTTCAAAAAGGCGATATCGAGCGTAGTATTCGGTTTTGCCGCAAGCTGGGATTAGGGAGAATTTAAGTGAGCGTGACGGTTAAAATTTGCGGCATCACCAGCGAGGCTGACGCGTTGGCGGCGGTGGAAGCGGGCGCGGATGCGATCGGGCTGATGTTTTACGACGGCAGCCCGCGTCATGTTTCCATTGAACAAGCGCAGACGATTTCCGCTGTGCTACCGCCGCATGTTGTGCGGGTCGGCGTTTTTGTGAACGCGGCGGAGGCGACGATCGCGCGCGCCATTGCCGAGTGCACGCTGAGCATTGCGCAGTTTCACGGCGACGAAACGCCGGAGGATTGCGGGAGGTTCGCGATCATGACGCTCAAGGCGTTTCGCATGAAAGGGCCGGAGACGTTGGAGGAAATGGAGGAGTTTCCCACCGATGGGTTTTTGCTTGATGCCTATGTGAAAGATGAACTCGGCGGCACGGGGGCTTCATTTAGCTGGGATCTCGCGGTGCGTGCGCAGGAATTTGGTCGGCCCATTTTTTTGGCAGGCGGGTTGACGGCGGAAAATGTGGCGGAGGCGGTGCAACGAGTGCAGCCGTTTGCGGTCGATGTGTCGAGTGGCGTGGAACTTGAGCCGGGAAAAAAGTGTCCGGACAAAATGCGCGCCTTTGTGGCGGCAGCGAAAGGGGCGCTAGTTTAGTTGGGGTTGTGAAAAACGACGAGCGCGCGGAAGCACGCGCTCGAGCCTTTGCCTTCCTGCACGACCGATGCGCTGATGGCGTGCATTTTGTTTTCGCGCGCGTAACGATTCGCCGCCGTGGCGAGATCTTCGATGGAGTAAGCCACGAACCCAGCGCATTCGGTTTGGTGCGCGCCGGCGGTGAGTGCGGCCATCAGGCCAGGGGCCATTTCATCATCGGAGGTTAGTGCGGGTTCTTCGGCGGGCGGTGGCGGTGGGATTTCATCTTCCGACGGGGTCGCGGTTTTGGTGGGGCGGTCTTTGGGTTTGGAAGGTGAGGGTTGCGGCGCTGATTCGCCAAAGGCATCGCTACGCGCGGCGACCTTTTCCTGAAAACTCATCTTCGATTTATTCTTGGGCGCTTGCTTGAGTTTTACTTGTAATTCGCTGTCGCCAGCTTTCACCACATCTGCGCGTGTGATTTTAACCGGATCGGTTACCCGTTCGTCGTTGACGGTGGTGCCGCGACTGCTGCCGAGATCAACAATCCACGCCTCATTTTTGGCGTTGCTCATGTTGTACTCAAGTTTGATGAGAAAATGTTTACGCGACACACTTTTGTCCGGTGATAGATCCACATCCACCTCGGCCGCCGGCGTGCTTCGGCCCACGGTAAGTTCGGGCTTAGAATTTTCAAGCGTCCGGACCTCCCCCTCATAAGTGATTTCGATTTCAAATGACATGGCGACAATCGGCAATATCCATTTCAGTGGCGGACCGGTGGCGGAGGTATGTCCTTTTGTTTGCGCTCCAGTTATGTTAACTTGGGAAGAGCGTTGGCCCGCGTGGTGGTATTATTAAAACACAGGGCCAGAACAAGTCAAGGCCATGGCTGAACCGGATCCATATGCGACAATGCAAGGAGCAGCGCCTCCTGGCGCAGCAGCCCCTGCCGCCCCCGGTGCGCCTGGCCCTAAAAAGGCAACCGTGCGGATTGGCATGCCTCCCAAGCCGGACTCCAAGCAAACAATCAAAATTAGCATGCCCGGCAGCGGCGGAGGCGCAGCAGCACCCGGAAGCGCAGCACCGCCAACGGCCCGTGCGCCAGCACCCGTTCCTGCACCAGCGCCAGTTGCGGCTCCCCCTGCGGTTGCGCCGGGAGCAGATCCATATGCAACCATGCAATCTGGCCCGGCACCTGCACTCGCACCTGCACCCGCACCCGCACCCGCACCCGCACCCGCACCCGCACCCGCACCCGCACCCGCACCCGCACCCGCACCCGCACCCGCACCCGCACCCGCACCCGCACCCGCACCCGCACCC
>CAUZWB010000027.1:0-11734 GCA_963583525.1 Verrucomicrobiia bacterium
GGTTCCTCGCGGTGGGGTGGCTGCTCGAGGCTGGTGAGGCCGGATTGGAAAGTGAGCGGTTCGATGATGGCCTCGCGTGACTCGATGAGGGCGCGCAGGTAGCGGCGCGAGTATTCGGGGTGCGGCTGCATCGCGAGGATGTGATCGCCGAGGGCAAACATCGCGTGCGGGCAATGGCCGGTGCTGCCAAGCAAGCGCGCGCCGGGGGGCAGTTGCTCGACTTGGTCTTGGTGCGTGAAAAGCATCCGCACACCGGAAAGCGGCGGTTTCATCCACGGCTCCTCTGCAGTGATGGCGATTTCCTGCACGCCGATGCCCCAGCCGCGTTCGCTGCGGCGCACTTCACCGCCCAAGGCTTGGGCGATCATTTGGTGCCCGAAACAAATGCCAACGGTTTTGCGTTTGTCTGCGTGCAGGGCTGTGATGAATTGCTGGAAATTTTGGATCCACTCCTCCTCCTCAAACACCGAAGCCCGCGCGCCGCTGGTGAGCCACGCATCGCATTCGTCGGTGGCCTTTGGTAGTTCGCCTTCCCACACGCGGTAAATTCGAAGCTCAGCATCAAGGTCGGTTTGCCCGAGCAAATGCGTAAACATATCCGGAATGCCGCCATCAATGCCGCGAAACTCAGGCGTCACAAAATCGCACTTGAGCAACCCAATTTTCATATCGCGCTTTGGTACACCGCCGCGAGGTCATCGCGAGTGACGGGAATGAGATTGGTCGCGTGGCAAGGATCGGCAAAGGCTTCACCCGCCAACGGCGCAAGGTCGTCCGACGTGATGCCGTGGTTTTTTAAACCAAACTGTATTCCGAGTTCTTCAAACCACCCGCGCGTTTCGCTGGCGAGCGAATCGCCCGTGCGGCCGGCCTCGGCGAAGAGGGTGCGGACTGTTTGAATCCGTTGGCGTTGGGCGGGGGTTAAATTGGCGGCTTCGATGAAGGCCATGGAGTCGGGCAGCATGAGGGCGTTGGCGAGGCCGTGGCGGGCGGAAAGTGGATGGGCGAGTGAGTGCACCATGCCGAGGTCTTTTTGGAAAGCGACGGCGCCCATACTGGCGGCCATTTGCATTTGGGCGCGTGCGTCAAGATTTAGGCCATCGGCGACGGCGGCATTGAGATGGGTGAGGCAAAGGCGGATGCCCTCGAGCGCGACGGCATCGGCCATCGGATGATAGACGGGCGCGAAATAAGCTTCGAGGCAATGTGTGAAAGCGTCGATGCCGGTGGCGGCGGTGAGGTGCGGCGGCAGTCCGGCGGTGAGCGCGGGCTCGAGCACGGCGATGGTGGGCATCAGCGGCGGCGCGACGAAAAGTGTTTTGCGGCCGGTATCGCGCATTGTAATGACCGCGCCCCGCCCCACTTCGCTGCCAGTTCCGGCGGTGGTGGGCACGGCGTAAAACGGCGGGAGCGCGTTAGTGATTTTCGCGCCGCCATTATCGAGAATGGAATACTGCGCGAGCGGTGCGGGGTGGTTTGCAAAAAACCGAATGACCTTCGCCACATCCATCGCGCTGCCACCACCAAGCGCAAGCAAGCCATCGCACGCGTGCTCATTGTAGAATGCCGCGCCTGCTTCTACGTCGGATTCGATGGGGTTCGGGTGCACGCCATCGAAAACCTCAAACGCCGCGCCGCAATCCGCCAGCGCCGCCAGCGCTTGCTCCACCACGCCCGCCTTCACCAAACCGGGGTCGGTGACGAGCATCAGTTTTTTCTCCGCGATGCGATTGGACAATTCCGCCAAAGCGCCTTCGCCGTGGAGGATGGTGGTGGGAAAACTGAACTGGTTCATCGCGCGTTAAATAATTTCGAAGTAACGCTGCAGTTGCCAGTCGGTGACGTGGCGTTCATGCTCGCGGACTTCCCAGTCGCGGGACGCGACGAAATGGTCGATGAATTCGTCGCCAAATAATTCGCGGGCCTCGGCGGATGCAGCAAGGTCGCGGGTGGCATCGCGGAGGTTGGTGGCGAGCTGGCGTTCGGGCGGGAGATTGGCCTCCTGTTCGTAGGCGTTGCCGGTGAGTGGCTCGCTGGGGTCGAGCTGTTGTTCGATACCGAGCAAGCCCGCGCCGAGGCTGGCGGCGGCGATGAGATACGGGTTGGCATCCGCCGGGCCGATGCGGAACTCCACGCGCTGCGAATGCTCCGAGCCGGTGATGACGCGCAGCGCGGTGGTGCGATTGTCCACGCCCCACGCTGCGGCGGTCGGCGCCCACGCGCCTTTCACGAGCCGCGTGTAGCTGTTAATCGTCGGCGCGCACAGGCTGAGGAAGGGTTTCAAAAATTTCTGTTGGCCCGCCACGTAATGCTGCATCAACGCGCTCATGCCGTGCTCTGCGGCCGCGTCGTGGAACTGCCCCGCGCCGCTGGCGTCCACCAACGATTGGTGCACGTGCCCGCTTTGGCCGGGGTAATCCATCGACCATTTGGCCATAAAGGTGGCGGTCAATCCGCGCTTTTGAAAAAAGGCTTTCGAAAATGTTTTGAACAACGCCGCCTTGTCCGCCGCGCGCAGGGCGTCGTCCACTGTGATGGCCGCTTCCCAAACGCCGGGGCCGGTTTCGCAGTGGAGCCCTTCGATGAGGAAATCCATCGCGTCGCAGAAATCCATAAACTCGTGAAACAAATCCGAGAGCGCCGAGTTGCGAATGACCGAGTAGCCGAAGTTGCCGGGGCTGAGCGGCGTGAGGTCGCGATAATTTTTCTCGGGCAAGGTGTGCGGCGTTTCATCGAAGATAAAAAACTCGTACTCGAACGCCATCCGCGCTCCGTGGCCCATTCCATCAGACTTTTGCAAAATGCGTCGCAGCTGATTGCGCGGGCAAACGGGATGGAGGCCGCCATCGTCGCCTTCAAAATCTATGATGAAGAGCGGCGTGTTATCCTCATCGGGCAGGCGGCGTTCGGTGGCGAGGTCGATGCGGTACTTTGCGTCGGAAAACGCCGTGTGCCAGCCGGTAAATTTTGCGTTGTCGTAAAGCTGGTCGTTCACGTCCCAGCCCAGCACGCAATCGCAAAAGCCCGCCGTGCCGACGGCGATGCTCGCAAATTTATCGAGCGAAACTTACTTGCCGCGATGCACGCCATCGAGATCGGCAAAGGCCAGCTTCACGCGCGGAATGTTTTCCTCGCGATACTTTGCGATGAGTGCGTCGGCGGAGATGTCGGGAGTGTTCATATTAAAATCGGGTTCGGAAATGTATCGCTTTGGGGCGGGTCATGGCGAGCAATCCGTAGCGCGAAAGCGACGAGCCTTTGCCGCTGGCTTTCACGCCGGTCCATGGCAGCGCGGGGTCGAGGTAGTCGCAGCGGTTCATGAAAATCGTGCCCGCCTCTGCTGCGGTGGCGAAGGCCTCGGCGCGCGCGCGGTCGGCGGTGCAGATGACGGCGGTGAGGCCGAAGGCTGAATCGTTGATGTGCCCGATGGCTTCGGCGTCATCGGCCACTTTCATCACCGGCAGCAGTGGCCCGAAATTTTCCACCTGCATGATGGCGAGGTCGTTGCGGTTCACGGTCAACAGCGTGGGCTCAAAAAATGTGCCCTGCCCGATTTGGCGCGCTTGACCGCCGGCGAGCACTTGCCCGTCCGCCGCTACGGCTTCGGCGATTTGTGTCTCCATCAATTTAGCCGACGACGCCACCGCCAGCGGGCCTTGCGTGGTGGCCGCATCGAGTGGGTCGCCCAGCGTGTAGCTCTCGACGAGCGGTTGGCACGCGGCGAGAAATTCGTCGTACACCGCCGCGTGCACATACACGCGCTCGATGCCACAGCAACATTGGCCGGCGTTAAACATTGCGCCATCGACGAGCATCGCGGCGGACTGGCGGATGTCCGCATCCGCCGCCACGTATGCTCCGTCCTTGCCGCCCAACTCGAGGTTGCAATCGAAGTGCCGCTTCGATGTGCTGGCATAAATTTTTTCACCGCCGCCCACCGAGCCGGTGAACACCACGTGATTGATGTCGCCCTCTTCAATCAACCGCGCCGTGGTCGCGTGGTCCATCACCACGTGTTGCAACAGCCCGTCCGCGCCGAAGGCTTTTTCAAAATGTTCGCCAATCGAAAGCGTGCGCGTGCTGTGTTTGAGCAAAACCGTGTTGCCCGTCAACAACGCCGCCGCCACGCCGCTCGCCGCGATGAGCAGCGGATAATTCCACGCCGCAATAATCAGTACCACCCCGTGCGGCTCGTGCAAAATCTCCCGATGAAAATTTTCCTTTCCCGTTTCAACCGCAATCCCATCCGCCGCCAACACCTCCGGTGCAATGTCGCAAAGATAATTGAACCGCTCCAGCAACCCATCAACCTCCCCCCGCGCCTGCGCCAAAGGCCGCCCCATCTGCGCCGTGATGCCCGCCGCAATCTCCTCACGGTTCGCCTCAAAATAATCCAACGCCCCCCGCACTCGTTCCACTCTCTTTGCAATCGGCGCTTGCCGCCAATCCACAAACCCCGCCCGTGCCCGCGCGGTGGCCTCGGTGAGTGCGGCAAAATCCATCTGTTCCCATTCGCGAATGGGTTCGCCTGTAAAAGGATTGACGGTTTGAACGGTCGGCATCGGTGGGCGGATGATTGCAAAATCATCTTGCATATCCAATGAAATCAATTGATGCGCTTTGAGGTTTGAACTGGAAGAACGGCAGCCAAAAAGGGCATGCTCCCACGCCGATAAAGATCGCGAAACTCAAGCGAACAAGAGCTTGACTGGAGCGTTGAGCGTGTTATCATTACTAGCTTTAGCAACTTACTAAACATTACAAATGGCCGATAAACAAGCGAAATTGAATCATAATGAGGTGATTAAGGCGGAGAATCCTTCGTTGGCGGGGGATATTGCGTCCACGTTGGCGGATGGGGCGGTGGATGTTTTTTCCAAGGACGACCAGCAGTTTTTGAAGTTTCACGGGATTTATCAGCAGGACGACCGCGATGTGCGCAAGCAGGGGAAGCATTTCATGTTTATGATTCGCGGCACGAATCCGGGCGGGTTGATGGCGCCGGATTTATATCTCACGTACGACCGGCTCGCGGATGAGTGCGGCAATCAGACTTTGCGGATTACTTCGCGGCAAAGTTTTCAATTTCACGGTGTGGTGAAGAGCGGCTTGGGCGCGTTGATGAAGGGAATCAATGACGCGTTGGCGACGACGCTCGCGGCATGCGGCGATGTGAACCGTAACGTGATGGCGCCGCCCACCCCCGCCCGCAATGGAGTGTCTGCTCGGGTGCTGGAGGATTGCGATCGCGTGGCGCAAGCGTTGCTGCCGCAAACGGCGGCGTATCATCAAATCTGGGTGGAAGGCGTGAAGCTGAAGCTCGACGATTCGGATTACGTGGATCCGTTGTACGGCAAAACTTATTTGCCGCGAAAATTCAAAGTCGGCTTCGCCACGCCGCCGCACAACGACACGGATGTGCTGACCAATTGTTTGGGCTTCGTGGCCATCGAGGAAAACGGCGAGTTGGCCGGATACAATCTCACCGCTGGCGGCGGCATGGGCATGACGCACAACAACGCAAAAACTTACCCGCGCGTGGCGGATGTGATTGGTTTTTTCCCGCCCGAACACATCGAGTCCGTAGCGAAGTCAGTGCTGATGATTCATCGCGACTTCGGCGATCGCACGGACCGCAAACACGCGCGGTTGAAATATGTGTTGGCCGAGCGCGGCGTAGAATGGTTTCGCGGCGAGTTGGAGCAGCGCACCGGTCTGCGGTTGGAAGAACCCAAGCCGTTTGCGTTCGATCAGCAAGGCGATGTGTTTGGCTGGCACGAGGCGGCGGATGGTTCGTGGTTCCTCGGGCTGCACGTGCTGTCGGGCCGCGTTCAAGGCGAATTGAAAACGGCATTGCGAGCCATCGTGGAACAGCACCGCCCCGAAGTGCGATTGACGCCTTCGCAAAACCTTTTGCTATGCGGCGTAACCGAAGCGGACAAAGAAAAAATCAATTCTATTCTATCAGGAAACGGTTTGGCGGTGGACGAAAGGGGGCAGGGCACGGTGCTCGAACGTGCGGCGATGGCCTGTCCGGCACTGCCCACTTGCGGTTTGGCGCTGGCGGAGAGCGAGCGTTACGTGCCGGAGTTTCTCGGATTGGTGGATAATTTATTGGATGACGCCGGCTTGGGCGGCGAGGAAATCATCGTGCGCATGACCGGCTGCCCCAACGGCTGTGCGCGGCCGTATATGGCCGAGCTGGGCATCGTGGGCAAGTCGCCCGGCAAGTACGCGGTGTATCTCGGCGGCAACGTCGCCGGCACGCGCTTGGCCCGCTTGTACAACCAAACCGTGCCGGCCACGGAAATGGCTGACCAACTGCGCCCATTGCTCGAACGATTCGCCCGTCACCGCCACGAAGGCGAACGCTTCGGCGACTTCTGCGCGCGCGAAGTGTGGCCGGAAATCGAGGTTGAGATATGACGCCGGAAGCCATTACTAAAGCCAACGAGCAGCTGCGCGAAAAATCTCCGCAGGAAGTGGTCGAGTGGGCCATCGCGCAGGCGGATGGCCGCGCGATTGTGTCAACAAATTTTCGTCCGTACGAGGCGGTGATTTTGCATTTGGTGACGCAAGTGCAGCCAGACATTCACGTGCTGTGGGTGGACCACGGATACAACCGCGAAGCGACTTACACACACGCGGAGGAATTGAAGGCGCGACTGAATTTGAACATTCAGGCTTTTGTGCCGAAACTCACTGCGGCGCATTATGACGCGGCGCACGGCGGCATGCCGGAGCCAACGGAAGAGAACGAGGCTGCCATCAAAGCGTTCAGCACGGTGATGAAATTGGAGCCTTTTCAGCGCGGGATGAAGGAGTTGTCACCGACTGTGTGGTTCACCGCGTTGCGCAAAGTGCAAAACCCCAACCGCGCGGAGTTGGACATCGTGAGTCCGGACAACAATTTTGGTTCATTAAAAGTAAGCCCCTTTTTCAATTGGAGCGATGAGGAGATGGAGGCTTACCTAGAAGATCACAATCTCCCGAACGAATGGGATTATTTTGATCCCGCAAAGGCCGATGAGAAACGCGAGTGTGGTTTGCACGCGTCGTGGGGTGGAAAGGCAGTGGCGGACAAATGAGTTCGTATCATCTCGACCATCTTGAGTATTTGGAGACGGAGGCGATTCATGTGCTGCGGGAAGTGGCGGCGGAATTTGAACGGCCGGTGGTTTTGTTTTCGGGTGGCAAGGATTCGATTTGCATTTTGCGTTTGGCGGAAAAGGCGTTTCGGCCTTCGGAGATTCCGATGCCGTTTTTGAATGTGGAGACGGGGCACGAGTTTCCGGAGTTGATTGAGTTTCGAGACCGGCGCGCAGAGGAACTGGGCGCGAAACTGATTGTGCGAACGGTGGATGAGGCGGTTGAAAAGGGACTGGCCACGCCGACGCCGGGACAGACCAGTCGCAATCAATTGCAGATTCCCGTGTTGCTCGGCGCGATTGATGAATTTCAATTCGACTGCTGCATCGGTGGCGCGAGACGTGATGAGGAGAAGGCGAGGGCGAAGGAGCGGTTCTTTAGTTTCCGGGATTCATTCGGCCAATGGGACCCCAAAAACCAGCGCCCGGAGATTTGGAATTTGTACAACGCGCGGCTGAATCCAGGCGAAAACATGCGCGTGTTTCCGCTGTCCAACTGGACTGAAACTGACGTGTGGGAATACGTCCAAAAAGAAAACTTGGAAGTACCAAACATTTATTTCAGCCATGAGCGCGAATGTTTTTTCCGCGGCGGACAATGGCTGCCGGTGCCACCCGCACATGATGGAAACGGCAAGCCCGATCCGTACGAAGGCGCGCGCCCGACCGAAAAGGAAGAGCATCGCACGATGACTTGTCGCGTTCGCACGATCGCCGACATGATTTCCACGGGTATGATCGAAAGCCCCGCCGAAACCATAGATGACATCATCGCCGAAGTCGCCGCCGCCCGCGTGACTGAGCGCGGCACGCGCGCGGACGACAAGGCAAGCGAAGCGGCAATGGAAGACCGCAAGAAAGCGGGGTATTTTTAATCCGTGAAATCCGTGTCCCAACATCCCGTCGAGCTGCTGCGTTTTAATACGTGCGGTTCGGTTGATGACGGCAAGAGCACATTGATCGGGCGGTTGCTTTATGATTCGAAATCGATCATGGAGGATCAGATGGAGGCACTGGAGCGGTCGGCAGATATCACCGGCGGCGGGCAGGTGAATCTCGCCAACCTCACTGATGGCCTGCGTGCCGAGCGTGAGCAGGGAATTACCATCGACGTGGCATACCGATATTTTGCGACGCCAAAGCGCAAGTTCATCGTTGCCGACACGCCGGGCCATGTGCAGTACACGCGCAATATGGTGACGGGCGCGAGCACGGCGAATCTTTCCATCGTGTTGATCGATGCACGCAACGGAGTGATCGAGCAGACGCGGCGGCATAGTTATATTTCTGCGTTGTTAGGTATTCCGCATATTGTGTTTGCGGTCAATAAAATGGATCTCGTGGACTGGAGCGAGGAACGCTTCCGAGAAATTCGCGATGAAATCGAGGATTTCCTGCCGAAGCTGGATACGTTTTCGGACGTGAAATTTCTCCCGGTGAGCGCGTTGGACGGAGGCAATGTCGTCGATCCATCAGAATACACGCCGTGGTATGAAGGGCCGACGTTGATGGGGCATCTCGAGTCCGTGCACATCGCCAGCGATTGGAATTTGAACGCGTTTCGGTTTCCCGTGCAATGGGTGAATCGGCCGAACAATCCCACCGACAAAACACTGCACGATTTTCGTGGGTTC
This sequence comes from Verrucomicrobiia bacterium, assembly GCA_963583525.1. GTDB lineage: Bacteria > Verrucomicrobiota > Verrucomicrobiia > Limisphaerales > UBA1100 > JACNJL01. The sequence goes on from CAUZWB010000027.1 coordinate 8,783, forward strand.
TCCGGCCAAATCGCCGGTGGCATTGTGAAGGTCGGGCAAGAAGTGCTGGTGCTGCCCAGCGGCCGGAAGAGTTTCGTCAAAGAAATCCAGACGTTTGACGGCAACCTAGACGAGGCGTTTTCGCCACAATCAGTGACACTGGTTTTGGAGGATGACCTCGACATCAGCCGTGGCGACATGATTGTGGGCACCGATTCATTGCCCGGCCACAGTGCGGATATTTCCGCGCGCGTGTGTTGGATGGAACAGCGCCCGTTGCAAGCCGGCCAAAAATATTTTCTCAAGCACGGCACTCAAACCGTGCAGGCGAAAGTCATCAGCCTCGACAGTCGTATCAACATCCAAACCTACGAGCCCGAACCGCATCCGGCCGAGCTGGCTATGAACGACATTGGCGAAGTCCGGTTGCGCACCGCCAAGCCTTTGGTGTTTGATGCCTACACCACCAATCGCCTCACCGGCTCCATCGTTCTGGTCGAGCCAAGCAGTAACGCTACTGCCGCTGCCGGAATGCTGCGTGGTCCTGAAAAAGTTTATCAGCCGGACTACGACGATTTCATGATCTAACCTGACTGAAAATTAGCCATCACATTTAGTTAAAAGAGTGAGGGCCGCCACTTTGCTTCACAAAAAAAGACGGCGCATAATCGCGCCGCCTTTTGTTTCAAGATTTCCGTTTTACCTTAGCCGTTCAGGGCTTCGTAGACGTTGCCGACCATTCCTTCGTTGGGGGTCAGGGTTTTGTCGCCGGGAGTCCATTGGGCGGGGCAGGCTTCGGCGGGGTTGGCGGCGCAGTGGGCGTTGGCTTCCATCACGCGGGTCAGCTCTTCCATATTGCGGCCGACGTTGTAGAAGTTGACGGTGCCGCTCACGAGTTTGCCTTCGGGGCTAATGATGAATGTGCCGCGCAGGGCGAGCCCGGTGGCGTCGTCGTACACGCCGAATAGGCTGGAGACCACGCCGGTGGTGTCGGCAGCGAGTGTGTATTTCACATCAGTCATTAATTTTTCTTCACGGCACCAGGCGAGGTGGGCGAATTTGGTGTCGGTGGAAACGCCAATGACTTTCGCGCCGAGCTCGGTGAGCTTGGCATCTTGCGCAGCGAGGTCGGCCAATTCGGTGGGGCACACGAAGGTGAAGTCCGCCGGATAAAAAACGAGGATAGTCCACTTGCCGTCGGCTTTGAGGTTGGCAAGGCTGACTTCGCCGAAGGAGCCGGTGCTGGGCTCGAAGGTTTCCATTTCGAAATCCGGCACCTCTTCACCCACGCTCAGCACAGGGAGGTCGCCACACAATTCACAACCGAGTTCATCTGACATATTTATTCTTTCTGTTGAGGTTTAAAAAAGTCGGGGGATTGGATGCCTGAAGTACGATGGGAAGTCAATGGAAAGGTTGAAGGAGCTTGGCTTGGTTTCCCCTCAACCAATATTAATTTTCCCAATCCTTTGCGCGCGTGAGGGCTTTGTTCCAGCCGGCGATTAGCGTGCGGCGCGCGGCGGGTTTCATCTTGGGGGCGAAGCGGCGGTCTTGTTGCCATTGTTTGGCGATGTCATTTTTGGAATCCCAATAACCGACCGCAAGCCCCGCCAAATACGCCGCGCCGAGGGCAGTGGTTTCTGTGATGCGTGGGCGAACGACAGGAACGTTCAGCAAATCGCTCTGAAACTGCATAAGTAAATTATTCGCGCTCGCACCGCCGTCCACGCGGAGCTCTTTTAGGCGCACACCCGCGTCAGCCTCCATAGCGGTTAGCACATCGCGCACTTGATAGGCGATGCCTTCCAATGCGGCGCGGGCGATGTGGGCTTTAGTGGCGCCACGCGTGAGACCGCATAAAATGCCGCGCGCGTGTTGGTCCCAATGCGGCGCGCCGAGTCCGGCGAAGGCGGGGACGAGGTACACGCCGCCATTGTCCGGCACGCTGGCGGCGAGCTTTTCGATTTCAGCGGCGTTCTTAAAAAAGTTCAGTCCGTCACGCAGCCATTGCGTCACCGCGCCGGCGATGAAGATGCTGCCTTCCAGCGCGAACTCCGTGCGTCCGCCGATGCGCCAGGCGACGGTGGTGAGCAGGTTGTTTTTGGACGGCATCGGTTTCGCACCGGTGTGCATGAGCATGAAGCAGCCGGTACCGTAAGTGTTTTTCACCATGCCGGGGCGGGTGCAGCATTGGCCGAAGAGGGCGGCTTGTTGGTCACCTGCGATGCCGGCGATGGGGAGGGCTTTGCCGAAGAGTTTTGTTTCGCCAACGACTTCGCTGGAGCCGCGGACTTCGGGCAGCACGCTGCGTGGGATCTTGAAAAGTTTCAATAGCTCCGCGTCCCAATCGCCGGTGCGGAGGTTGTAAAGCATCGTGCGCGAGGCGTTGCTGGCGTCGGTGACGTGGGTGGTGCCGCCGGTGAGTTTCCAAATGAGCCACGAATCCATCGTGCCAAAAGCGATCCGACCTTGGCGGGCAAGAGCGCGCGCGCCTTTTACATTTTTTAGCAGCCACGCGATTTTGGTGGCGGAAAAATAAGCATCAATGACGAGTCCGGTTTTGCGGCGGATGGTGGGGGAGTGGCCGGCGGCTTTGAGTCGGTCGCATTCCTTGGCGGTGCGGCGGTCCTGCCACACGATGGCGTTGGCGATTGGCTTGCCGGTTTGGCGGTCCCACAGCAGCGTGGTCTCGCGCTGATTGGTGATGCCGATGGCGGCGATATTGGCGGTGGTGAGCTTGGCTTTTTTGAGCGCGGCCTTGGCGGTGGCGAGCTGGGTTTTCCAAATGGCCTCGGCATCGTGCTCCACCCAAGCGGGCTTGGGAAAAATTTGCGGGAACTCTTTTTGCGCCACCGCCTTCACGCGCCCGGCGCGGTCAAAAACAATCGCGCGCGAACTGGTGGTGCCTTGGTCGAGTGACAGGATGTATTTCATTGCCAGAGTGCCTTGTACGCGAGCGCGCCGAGGACGCCG
>CAUZWB010000028.1:0-11693 GCA_963583525.1 Verrucomicrobiia bacterium
TGAGCGACCACAGTTTCCCTTACGCCTACGCCAATTTCCCCGGCGACGCCAAGGCCGCCGCCATCTTCGACAAGACTCGTGCCGGCACCGCCGCCACGCCGGAGGAACAGGAACAATTCGGCGCGCACGTGATGGAGCATCTCGGCAAACTCTACGCCGCCCGAGGCTGGGCGATGCAATTGCACATCGGCCCGCTGCGAAACAACAACACGCGCCTTTTTCAATCCCTCGGCTCGGACATCGGCTGCGATTCCATCGGCGACTGGCAACAAGCCGCGCCACTCTCCGCATTTCTCGATCGCCTCGACCGCGACCAATCGCTGCCCAAAACAATTTTGTACAACAACAACCCGATGGACAACCTGACCTTCGCCACCGCCATTGGAAATTTCCAGGGCAATGTTCCCGGCAAAATGCAATTCGGCAGCGGCTGGTGGCACGCCGATCAACAGGAGGCAATGGAATGGCAAATGAAAGCGCTGGCCAACACCGGCTTGCTATCGCGCTTCATCGGCATGCTCACCGACTCGCGTTCGTTTCTGAGCTTCCCGCGCCACGAATACTTCCGTCGCACGCTCTGCAACCTCATCGGCGAATTCATGCACGATGGCAAGCTGCCCGACGATTACGACCTCGTGGGCAACATGGTGAAACGCATCAGCTACCAGAATGCAAAGGAGTATCTGGACTTGGTAGTGGCGGACTAATCAATTCTCAGAATGCGGTTGTGACCGGTATCGACAACGTAAAGCTTTCCCTTTTCCCAAGTAACCCCGTGTGGGTAATCGAGCTTCACTTTCCCGTGACCCAAGACTGTTGAGACTTGTCCGGTCTTGGGATCGTATTTCCGGATGAGATCATTCGCTTCATCAGCAATGTAAACATTGTCCTCGTCATCCACACAGATATGCTTGGGAGCACCCAGTGTGGCTTGTTTACCAGATCCATCCTTCTTGCCCTTTTTGCCCGTACCCGCAACTGTGTAAATCTGTCCATTCGGTCGCACCACGCGCAGAGCATGGCCGCCACGTTCCAACACGTAGACATTCCCCTTGGAGTCCGGCGCAACAGCACGGGGATCAAACAGCGGGGCTTTCGTAGCCTTCGCCCCATCCTTGGGCACACCCTTCTTGCCGTTGCCGGCAATGGTGCTGACTTTTCCGGTTTTCAAATCCGCCACGCGTACGCGCTTGTTCCCGATGTCCGCGATGTAAATCTTGTCGTGCGTGGCGTTCATGGTGATGCACATCACATTGGTGAAGGTTGCCTTACCGCTCGGCCCGCCATCGCCACTGAACCCTTTTTTGCCAGTACCGATCACAGTGCTAATGCGGCCTGTCTTGGCTGCTATCTTGCGCACGCAAAAGTTCCACGAATCAGCGATAAACACATCGCCCTCGGGCATCACAACCAAGTTGTGCATGCCGTTGAAGGTAGCGCCTTTCGCGGGACCACCATCGCCCTTATAGCTTTTGCTGCCGTCGCCGCCGAGGGTGGTGAAGATATTGCCGGGAGACAAACGATGCACGCGCCCCCCGCCAAGTTCCACAATCCACATAATTCCCTTGGCATCAAAGTCCACGCCGAACGGTTGCTTCAATGGATTCGGCTGGGTGGTCAACGGCCCGCCCTCACCGGGATTCCAACTGCCGTAAACGAGAGATACCTTAGGTTCAGCAGCGCGCGCGGCATTCGCAATGAGGCACGCGGCCAGTAGTAGAAGGGTAGTTTTCATGTGCGCGGATTGTCACAGGTGCAGGCGGACTTGGCAACGCACCGTTGAGCCGGTATCGTCCGCGCATGAAATTGGCAGAACAAAACGCATTGGTGCTGGGCGGCGGCTCAGGGATGGGCGAGGCGATTGCATTAGCACTGGCCGCGGAAGGAATGAACGTGGTGATCGCCGGTCGGCGGCAGGAAAAGCTCGATGCCGTAGCGGCGCAGTCGGACTCTGAAATTTCGACGCACACCGCCGATGTGGGCGATCGCGAAAGTGTGCGCGAGTTGTTTGAATGGTTCGCGGGCAAATTTGACCGCCTGCATTTGCTGGTCAACAGCGCCGGCGTGAATGTGCCCAAGCGCTCGATGAGCGAGCTGTCGCCGGAGGATTGGGACAAGCTCATGCGCATCAACGCCACCGGAGCATTCAACTGCATGCACTTTGGTCTGCCGCTGATGCGGCCGCACAAGGAGGGCTTGATCATTAATATCTCGTCCATCGCCGGCTTGCGCGCAAGCCACCTTGGCGGTGTCGGGTACAACGCCAGCAAGTTTGCCATGAACGCGCTGGGCACTTCCGCCTCGGGCGATGAACTGGAAAACAACATCCGCATCACCACCATTTGCCCCGGCGAAGTGGACACGCCCATCCTCGACGACCGCCCCGTGCCACCCAACGCCGAGCATCGCGCCACGATTTTGAAAGCCACCGACGTGGCCGAAATGGTAATCGCCGTCGCCAAGCTCCCCGCCCGCGCGCACGTGCCCGAGCTGACCATCAAGCCCACGTCGCAATTGTTTGTGTAGCGCGGGAGGGATGAGCTCCCCCTCGTCCTAATTCTTTTTTCACCACAGAGGCACAGAGGGCACAGAGAGGTAAGGCGTACTCTCCGAACGCGCCGCGGCGGTTTCGGAGAAACTGCCCTACCATTCATCCTCTGTGTCTCTGTGGTAAATCATGAAACGCGCCATTGATTCAATCGATAGTTGCATCGTTTTTATCAATTAACACCCGACCACCCTTCGGTGCTACCTTAACGGCATGAAAGCAAAGCTAATCATCCTAACCGCCGCTAGCCTCATCCTATTGGGCGGCACCGGTTGCACCATCATTTCGGAAGAGACATTTCTAGGCAAACAAGTGGAGCGCCAATCCACCCCTTTCAAACGATCGCACTACGTTGAGACGCGTGAAAATGGCCGGGTGATTTATCGATTATCCACCGAAGGTAAAGCGGCAGTTGCAAAAGAAGCGCAACGCTACAAGAACCGCAAGACCGCCCGCCAAGCGCGCCGCAATATCTCAAAGCCAATCACTCACCTTGTAGATTGGACTGCCTCGACCGTCACGTTGCCGTTTGAATTGCACGGTGGAAGTTGGGGCCGAGCGATTGGTGCGAGTGAAAAATCCGTTCCCCCAATCTATCCATAAAAAGATGGCATTTCGGCAGTTGTTCTGCTAGTTATCCACAACGGCATCGCGCTGGCCGGCTGGTTTTTAATGTTTGCCCGCAAACAGATCGACATCGATTTCCGCGACTTGACCGCGGCCTTGGGCTATTGCCTGTGGCCCGGATTGAGTCGGCAAAAAATTTCGGCGGAGCTTGAATCACTTTGGTCCACGGACGGCGATGCCGTCACCGCACTTTCCGTTCGCACCACCTTCGATTGCTGGCTGGCCACGGTTAATCTTCCGCGCGGCAGCGAGGTCATTGTTAGCGGCATCAACATCCCCGATATGGCGCGCATCCTCGAGCATCACGGACTGCAAATGGTTCCGGTGGATGTGGACCTTGCCACGATGGAAATCCTCGCCGACGAAGTGGAGGACGCCATCACCCCGCGCACGCGACTGGTGCTCGTCGCCCACCTCTTCGGCTCACGCATGGACATGGAGCCGGTTTTCGAAATCACCCGCCAACATCCGAAAATTTTGGTGGTGGAAGATTGCGCGCAGGCGTTTGACGGATGCGAAGGCTATCGCGGCGATGGCCGCAGCGATCTCAGCCTCTTCAGCTTCGGCGCCATCAAAACCGCCAGCGCACTCGGCGGCGCGATGGCCCGCGTGCGCGATGCCGATGTGCGCGCGCGAATGCGCACGATGATGGCCGAGTACCCCGCGCAAGGGCGCGCGTATTTTTTCAAACGCGCCCTGAAATTTTCCGCACTCAAAACGCTTGGCCTCAACTGGATTTACACTGCCTTCACCCAAGCCTGCGAAATGTTCGGCGTGGATTATGATCAACTCGTAGTCAACACCGTGCGCGGGTTTCGTGGTGACCTCATCCCTCTCCTGCACCGCCAACCCGCCCTGCCCCAGCTGGCACTCTTGCGGCGACGCCTGCGCCAATACTCGCGCGCCCAACTTGAAGCCCGTCGCCAAGCTGGTCAGCGTATGAACCATCAGCTACCCACCCCCCTCCGCTGCGCCGGTCACGCCAACCCGCACAACACGTGGTGGCTCTTTCCTGTTTTCACCGACAACAAAACCGAACTGGTAAACGACCTGCGCGCCCAAGGCTTTGACGCCACCGCATCTTCATCCCAACTTTGCGCGATGGAAGGCGAAGACGGCGCGGCAGTCGATTGCGAAGATTTTATGGATGGCACCGTGTACGTGCCCGTCTACGCCGGCATCCCAAACGAAGCCCTCGATCGCCTCGCCGCTACCCTCCGCCAACACGCCCACGCCATCGCGCCAGTCGCCATCGAAGAACCGGAAACCGAACTGGAATCAGCAATTCTTGCAGATTAATTCCGTTCTTCTCAAAAAAGCCTGACTCTTGGCCGCATTTCGTTTTCAATCCACGGCGATGCGTGAGATTGGTGAATTTTCAAATGAACAGGACGCCCGGCGGCTGGGCGATTACTTATACGCCAAGGGCATTGGCAATGACGTGGATGAGGACGACGGCGAATGGACGCTGTGGATCCACGACGACGACCAACTCGCCGAGGCCACGGCCGAGCTAAAATCCTTCCGCGCCAACCCCTCCGCCAGCGAATTTGCCAAAGGCGCGCGCCAAGCGGCAACTTTGCGCAAAAAGGAAGCCGAACAAAACGAGCGCGCCGCCAAACGCCAAGTGGACGTACGCACCCAAGTCTTCGGCCAAAGCCCCATCGGCACACCCTGCTTAACATTTTTGCTAATCGGCCTTTGCGTGATGGTGCAGGTGTTGTCCGTGGCGGAAAAAGATGTCAGTAAGCTGAAGATTTCTAACTTCCCCGCAAAGCAACATATCACCGTTACTCGGGTTTCAACTGGGGAAAAAACAGGGGAAATAAACGACACTTTTCTAGCGGAAATAACAGGCAAAAAAGTATTGGTAGGCAGCAAATATGAAAAGGCGGGGACTGGCCAAGTGTGGCGTTTGGTGACACCAATTCTATTACACTTTGACTGGATGCATTTTATTTTCAACCTGTACTGGCTGTATTTTTTAGGTGGCGGCATGGAAGGCAAACTCGGGACTGGACGATTCCTGGGATTCATTCTGTTGGCGGCCGTTCTTTCCAACCTCGGCCAATACCTGCTTTCCGGCCCCAATTTCGGCGGCATGTCCGGCGTCAACTACGCGCTCTTCGGGTACCTTTGGATTCGCGGCAACCGCGACCCCAGCTTCGGCATCCAGCTCGACCAAGGCACCATCATGATGCTCCTCATTTGGTTTGCCATTTGCTTTACAGGCCTCGTGGGTTCCATCGCCAATACCGCCCACACGCTGGGGCTCGTGGTCGGAGTCGCCGGCGGCTGGCTCGCAGCTCAACGGGCGATGCGATGAAGGGAGGGACGAGTTTCACCTCGTCCCTTTTCTATTTTACCACAGAGGATGAATGGCAGGGCGGTTTCTCCGAAACCGCTGCGGCGCGCTCGGAGAGCGCGCCCTACCTCTCTGTGCCTCTGTGGTGAATCTTAACGATGGGCAAAAGGAATGCGCCCTCCCGATCAGCGCGGGTCGGCACTGAATTGATATTTCTGTTTACTCACCGTCACATTCGGCGGGCGTTTGTTTTTTTCGAACCAATCGTAGCCGATCTTGAGATTTTGCCATTCGCCATTCCACTTGGATTTCCCGTGGCGTTTCATATTGGCCTCGGTCATCCGAAATGGAAAACTGTGCACTCGGAAAAAACGCTGGCCATTTTGCAGCGCGGCATCGCACAGCGAATAAATTTCTTCAATCCGCGCATCGGTCATCGCGTAGCAGCCGATACTCACGCAATTGCCGTGCACCATCAACGCGCTGCCGGTGCGTTGGCGCGCGCGATCGTAGGTATTGGGATAGCCGAGGTTGAAAGATAAATGGAATCGACTGCGCGGATTCATTCGCGTGCGCGGCACAAAATAAAACCCCTCCGGCGCTTGCCCATCGCCCTCCTTCAACTTGGGACCAAGCGCGCCGGAGAATTTACAGATGGCCCACATCTTGAAGAGGCGAAACCGTTTTCCATCATCCACCCACAGCTCGAGCTGTTTTTCCTCCTTGAAAATCCGAATGAACACAGGAGCGCCCCAGCTCAATTTCTTGACCGCCAACGCCTTTACCAAATCAGGCTTCACCCGTTGGACCGCCGCGGCGGAACGGTCGGGCTTGGGCAAGCGATGCCACGCCAGCACGGCCATCGCGCCCATCAAAATCACACCCACAATCCATCGCCTCGCCATCATATGTAAAATCTATCACCATCCCAAAACCCAAACCGAGCCGAAGTTGTTCGCACGGGAGGGATGAGTTCCAGTTATCGCGCGAGCACAGTTTCATCCGGCAGTTGATTGCCATTGCCGAACAGGTGGCGTTTCAAAAATAATCCAATCGGTTTGTCAATCATCGCGCGCGGGAAGCCGTGGCCGCCGTTTTTTATGGTGATGAGGGTGGATTCCACGCCGGCTTTTTTTAGGGCGGCATGGAAGATGACGGATTGATCAAATGGTACGAGCGGGTCGCGGTTGCCATGAATGATGAGGTGCGGAGGGTCGTCCTTCGTCACGTGCGTCAGCGGCGAGGCTTGGCGGCTCTTAGCCTTGACGGACTGGAGCGCCGCACCGATGAGACGACTCTCGGGTGAGGTGGGCGCGTTTTGTTTCTCACCCATTTGCAATAGTGCGGTCGGGCCGAATAAATCGATGACGCACTGCACGCGGCTGGATTGTTCGAGGTGTGGGCCGAGTTTGCCTTCGAGTTCCTTCACATCGCCGCTGGTGCCGAGCATCGTCACCAAGTGCCCGCCCGCCGAGGTGCCGATGACGGCGATGCGGTTGGGGTCGAGATTATATTTCTTTGCGTTCGCGCGAATCCAGCGGATGGCCGCCTTGCAATCATGAATCTGCGCCGGCCATTGAACCTCGCCGGTGAGCCGGTACCCGATGGAGACGCCGGCCACGCGACCGGACTGAATGTGCGAAGCGATCCATCGGTCGCCGCTGTTTTTATTGCCGGCGCGCCAGCCGCCGCCGTGGATGAACGCCAACACCGGCAGCGGTTTTTCACCGGCGCGTTTTTCCGGTAACAGCAAGTCGAGCATCTGCCGGGGATTTTTTGTGCCCGCGTACGGGATGTCGCGCTGAAGCTTGATGCCGCCCGGCGAGGGCGACACCGCCGGTGGGCGCTTCAATAATTTTAAATGTTCCGCCAGTGAAATAGTGCCGTCGCCATTGGCGTCCTTCCGCTTGAAATTACGCCGCGCACCCTGCGGCACCTCGGTCGGCACAAGCTTGCCGTCCCCATTTTTATCCCAGCGTTTGAACAATTCCTCCAGCAAACGTTGCGGTGGTGAGGCTTTTGGGATATTTGCAGTCGGCTTGCCATTAAGCCAACCCAGTGCTGCGAGAAACTTATCCATTTTCTCAATCGTATCGGGGTAGTGATTGCCGGGTTTGCCTTGGTTGAAAAACCCGTGCGGGGCGTCCTTGTACAGATGCAACTCGCTGCGGCTGCCGACAGCTTTTAGGCGGCGATCAAATTCCTCGCCGGTGGCCACGGGGATGAGTTTGTCTTTGGTTCCAAGAAACACAATCGTGGGCGGCGCGCCTTTGCGGATGTTGTGCATCGGGGAAATTTCTTTCCAACGCGGCTTCACGCGAGAGTAACCGTAGCCTTTTTCGCTGTTATCATAAACCGGATTGAACAGCACGAGCGCTTCGGGCTTGCTGCTGATTTTCAAGTCCTCGCCTTTTTCTTCCAAGCCGGGGCAATTGCCCGTAGCCGCCGCCACGTGCCCGCCCGCTGAACCACCACCGGCCGCGATGCGATTAGGATCGATGTGAAATTTAGCGGCATTCGCGCGCACCCATCGGATGGCGGATTTGCCGTCGGCCACGCATTCAAAGGGCGTTGTTTTGTTGCGGCTTTTCACGCGGTACTCCGCCGTGATAGCCACCATCCCGTGCGCGGCGAGGTGGCGGCAGTGCGGCTCGAATTGTTTCGGCGTGCCGCCATTCCATCCGCCGCCGAAGAAGAATACGATTGCCGGAAACTGCCCGCCGGAAGGGCGGTTCTGCGGCTCAAAAATGTGCAGGAATAATTTGGTGTCGCCCACTTGTTTGTACTGAACGGCCTTCGCGCCATCGAATTTTACCAGTTGAGCCGAGGCCGCCAGTGGCAGCGCAATTGAAAGCAGGAGTAGTGTGCGTTTCATGGATTTATTTTTTGAAAAATGGAAAAAGTTCTTTCAGCTCCGCCTCGTTTGGTCTGCGACCGTACTCGCAGATTTCGAATGCCTCGGCGGTTTTAACCGCTTTGCCTTTTACGGGGCCGTACCATTTCACAAGCGAATCACGAAAGCGATTGGCGATGCGGCCGTTGCGTGCGGTCCAACCGGCCTTGAGGATTTCCTTCCGCGCCACGGGGTCGTGGGCCTTGCGAATGATGAGCGTCCGCGCGGAGCCATTTGCACCGCCTTCGTAAACTTGCGATTCCAACGCGTCGAGCGCGTGCATTTTTTTATCAAACACATCGTCGATGGAAATCGCAATATCGGCCTGGAAGGGATACGGACGCGTGAAGCGATCGGGGAAATACATGAAAACAGGATTGCGCTTCACCGGCGGCGTATCAGGCACATAAAACGGCACGCCCACCATAAAAGCGGCATCTCGAATGAGGAGGCCGGCGTTGCGGTGGTCCGGATGATAATCGTGAGGGCGATGGGTGAAGACGAGGTCTGCCTGCCATTCGCGAATGAGCCGCGCGATGATTTTACGGTTGGCGAGCGTGGGCATGATTTCACCATCATGAATATCGAGCACCAACGATTCCACGCCCATTCTTTTTGCCGCCTCTTTTGACTCAGCCGTACGCCGTTTGGCCAACGGCCCGCCCGCCATTTTCCAGTGGCCGATGTCGCCATTAGTTACGGAAACGAGCTTCACCTTGTGGCCGAGCTGCGCCCATTTGATGGCGCAACCGCCGAGCTGAAACTCGGCATCATCCGGATGCGCGCCAAACGCAATGATGCGCAAGACGCGTTTGGGTTGGGCGGCAGCTTCTGCGAGAGAGATTAGCAGAGGGAAAAACAACAGGATTGAGAAAAAACGTTTCATGGTTGGCAGAAGCATCCGGGATTCTCCGGTGGGTGGCAAGACTGGTTTGCCACGTTTAGAAATGACAATGGAGGCGCCGAACGTTACCCTCCGCGCGTGGCTGAAAAATTACGCATCGCGATCTTGGGCATTGATCATCCGCACGGCATGGGTTGGCGTGAGTCGCTGACGCATGTCGCGAATGAATTAGAAATCACCGCACTCATGCTGGCCTTCAACGGTGGCACCGCGAGTCTTGAAGAGCGATTAACCCACTTGCCTCGGTTTGAAACGGTGGAAACATTGTTGGCCGAAGGCGGCCATTTATTTGATGCGGCGTTGGTTTGCCTGCAAAATGATATTGGGCCGAACGCCGTCATCCAGCTCGCCCAAGCCGGCAAACATATTGTGCTCGAAAAACCCGGCGCGGCCAACGCCACCGATGCCCGCCGAATGGCCGATGCGGTGCGCACAAACAAGGTGGCGTTTCAGAGCGGCTACCTCTGGCGCTACGATGAACTGGCCAACCGCCTGCGCGCCATGGTGGCTCAGGGCAGTTTTGGCAAACTCATCAGCGTGGAAATGACGTGGACCACCAGTAACATTTTCCGGCGCGATCCCGGCCATTACCTGTTTGATCCCGCGCAATCGGGCGGCGGGTTTTTCAACTGGCTCGGCTGCCATCATCTCGATTTGCTCCAGTACGTAACCGGCGAAACCATCACCGGCATCACCGCGCGCGCGGGAAACTTCGGCGGCATCGAGGCCGAGGTTGAAGATGGCGGCAGCGCAATCCTCGATTTAGCCGGCGGCGGGCTCGCCACGTTCACTGGCGGCTATTGGCATCCGCGCTGGCAAAACGACATCCAATGGAACCTCCGCGGCACGCAACGCTGGGTACACTGGGACCCGAGCCGCAGCAACACCGGCGGCGTATTGGAAATCCACGGGCCGCAGCCGCAATTTCTGGCGATGGAGGAATCCTTCGAGTTGCCACCCGATACCACAACCGGTTACGGCGGCAAAGCAATGGTGAAATTGCTCGAAGATTGGCTGCGCGCTATTCGCGAAGGAACCGACTGCCGCAACACGCCCGAAAGCACGGTGGCCGTTTTAGAAACCATCGATACAATTTACGAAGCTTCCAATACCGCCCGACGGGTGGAGTGTGAAATCGCGCCGAACTAATAAAAAAGCAGCGCTCGCTCGTCGAGCGTGCCACATCAATTTCGGAGAAACCGTCGTCCCCTTTGTTGTGAAAATTAATTCACCGGCTTCTTGGCCGCTGCGCGGATGGCGTCGTGATGGCGGGACATATAATAGAAGCTCTGCTTGCTGCTTCGTTCGCCAAGGCAGAATTGGAATTCAATGCGATAACCACCCTTTGGCCAGGACGGGCCTTCAAGCGCGAGCGCGTTGACCACGGCGCTGTGACTCTCGCCGGGCTTGAGGGTTACCGGCTTCGTGCTGCGCAACAGGCCGATTGAACCGGGCACCGTGTAGGGCTTGCCTTGGCACAAAATAACGAGGCTCTCTTTCCACAGGATGCGTTTGCCGGCTTGGCGCAGCGCATCAATTATCACCGGTTTATTGGTCGGGTTGGTGACGGTGATTTTGTATTGGCCGTCACCATCGGGGTTGGTCCATTTGATGGCTTTGGTGGGCGGCACTTTTTCCACTTTATAATTCACCGCGCCTCCGGCCAACAACGCGGGCCGTCCGGTCACGGAACAGAAATGTTTGGCATCCGCCTTTTGAGCCTTGGGCCAGGCGCGTTCTTTTTGCGTGGCCCACGGTGAAGTGAGTTTGCCATTCACATTTTTCCAGCCAATCGGCAATTCGCACGCAAGCTTGATGGCGGCGAGCTTGTTGGCATCTGCCGCTTCCACCGCCTCAATGCGAAGGCTGCCGTGCACATTTGAGAGGGCGACGATCACTTTACCTTTGGGGTAAACGGGCTTTTGCATTTGCCGCGCGGAATGATTGGCCGTCAGTTGCACACCAGCTTTAAGGTCGCCACGCAACACGCCATCAATGTCGATGGTCAGCTTATGATTATAAATGGGCGGCAACGAGCGGGCTGTCGGCCCTTGTTTAATATCGCCGATGGTGCCGGTGACAACGATTTGTTTCTCAGCCCAATTCACCGGCTGCGGCTTGACTGGCCCTCGACCGGGGAATCGACCGGGCAAAGGGCGCACGGCCGGCAATGGCCGCACCGCAGGCCGGGCCGAGGGTGGCTCATCCGACCACCCATCGAATGGAGCAAAGGCCAAATTAAGGCTAAAAATGGTAATAAACAGGACTATTGCATTCATTTTCATTGGGTGTCAGACGGTATTCTTTGGGGGTTACTCCAGTTTTGATAATTCGAATTTTAATATTGATGTGCAGAATGGACAGGGGGTTTATCCTGAACATCGTGAAAATTGTGTCCATTATTTTTTGGTCAAAA
>CAUZWB010000029.1:0-11353 GCA_963583525.1 Verrucomicrobiia bacterium
GCCGATCACACCGAAGCGCAATGGCTGCTCGGGCGCGCGCTGGACGACGGCGTGGCACTGCTGCGCGATGCAGCGGCCGCCGTCAAGTGGCTGCGCAAAGCCGCCAAAGGCGGCGTACACGAAGCTCAATTTCGGTTGGCGGTGAGCTTGGAACGCGGCGATGGCGTTACTGAAAATCTCACCGAATCCGCCGATTGGTACACGCTTGCCGCCGAGGCCGGCCACGCGGCGGCGCAGTTTAACCTCGGCGCAATGCACGCGCGCGGCCGAGGCGTGCCTGCCGATGACGCCAAGGCGCTCAAGTATTACCAGCTCGCCTCCGAGCAAGGCTTCGCGTTGGCACAAAATAATTTGGGCGTGTGCTTCTCCGAAGGCAGCGGCGTGGAGGCCGACGAAGCCCAAGCCGTCGGTTGGTTTCGCAAGGCCGCCGAGCAAGGCAACACCGCCGCGCAGTTCAACCTCGGCCTCCGCTGCGCGCAAGGACGCGGCGCGGATAAAGATTTGGACGTCGCCAAGGAATGGCTCACCAAAGCCGCCGAAAAAAATCACGCCGCCGCTCAGGCGCACTTGGCCGATTTGTTGGCGGTTGAAGATGATGCCGATGCTGCGGAAACTGCGCGTTGGTATCGCGCCGCCGCCGAGGCTGGACACGCCGCCGCGCAAAATAATTTGGGCCGTTGCCTCGCCGAAGGCACCGGCGTGAAGGCGGACATCAAAGAAGCGGTTGAATGGTATCGCTGCGCGGCGGAACAGGATTGCTTGCCCGCGCAGTTCAACTTGGGCCGAAATCTTTTGGCGGCCCATTCACCCGAAGCCGCGCGTTGGTTGGAATTGGCCGCCACCGCCGATCACACCGAGGCGCAATGGTTGCTCGGGCGCGCGCTGGATGACGGCATCACGCTGCCTCGCGATGCGGTGGCCGCTGTGAAGTGGCTGCGCAAAGCCGCCGAAGGCGGCGTGAATGAAGCGCAGTATCGACTGGCGGTAAGTCTGGAGCGCGGCGATGGCGTCACTGAAAATCTCACCGAAGCCGCTGATTGGTACACGCTCGCGGCGGATGCCGGCCATGCGGCGGCGCAGTTTAATCTCGGCACAGTGCACGCGCGCGGGCGCGGTGTACCCGCCGATGACGTGAAGGCGTTCAAGTATTACAAGCTTGCCGCCGAGCAAAGCATCGCCAGCGCGCAATGCAATCTCGGCGCGTTCCACGAACAGGGACGCGGCACGGAACAGAATTTTGCTTCGGCTTTGCGCCGGTACGAATTGGCGGCGGACCAAGGCTTGCCGCGGGCGCAGTATAATTTGGCGGTGATGCTGCATCTCGGGCGCGGCGCGGAGACCAATTTGAATCAGGCCGTCACGTGGTATCGTCAAGCGGCCAAGCAGGGGCACGCGGTGGCGCAGCACGTGTTGTCGTCGCTGTATCATCATGGCGAAGGCGTGGAGGCGGATGCGGGCGAGGCGGCGAAGTGGTGCCAGCTCGCCGCCGAACAGGAGGTGCCCGAGGCGCAGTTGATTTTGGCCGATTGCTATCTGCGCGGGCGAGGTGTGCCGGAGGATTACGTGCTGGCGTACGTGTGGTTCAACCGCGCCTCATCGCACGGTCTGGAGATTGCCGAGAAAAACAAACGCCACACCGCCCGCTATATGATGCCCGAGCAGATCGCTCAGGCGCAGCAAATCTCCCGCGCTCACTTGGCGGCTTGACGGGTGATCCACGCTTCCACTTGCGTTTCCAAAATGCTCAACGGGATGGCACCGTGCCGGAGGAGTTCGTCGTGGAAACCACGGATATCAAATTTATCTCCCAGCACTTTCTCGACGCGGGCTCGCAGTGATTTTATTTTTAATTCGCCCATTTTATAGGCGAGCGCCTGTCCGGGCCAGACGATGTATCGGTCCACTTCCACGATGATGTCGTGCTCGGTTTTACCGGCGTTGGTTTTGAAATAATCAATGGCCCGCTGCCGGCTCCAACCCAGCGCGTGCATCCCGGTATCGACCACCAGCCTAATGGCGCGCCACATTTCGTAAGTGAGCTGGCCAAATTTGGAGTAGGGATCTTTGTAAAAACCCATCTCCGTGCCAAGACTTTCGGCGTAGAGCGCCCAGCCTTCGACGTACGCTGTGTAGCGCGCGTATTTTCGAAACGTCGGAAGCCCGGTGAGTTCATCGGCGATGGCCAGTTGCAAGTGATGGCCCGGCACGGCTTCGTGGAGGGTGAGTGCTTCCATTTCCCACTTTGGCCGCACGGCGAGGTTGTAGGTGTTGGCATAAAAATAGCCGGGCCGCGCGGCGGTTGTGGAGCCGGGCTGATAATAGGCGGTGGTGACGCTGCGCTCGATGTAGCTGGGGACCGGCCGAACGCCGTAGGGTTGGCGCGGGAGATGGCCGAAAAGTTTGATGAGCTCTGGGTCGGCGCGTTTGCTGATGTCGCGGTAGCCGGCTAATAGTTGCGTGCCGCGTTCATAATAAAACTGTTTGTCCGTGCGTAGGAATTTAAAAAACTCCGTGAGGCTGCCTTTGAAGCCGGTTTGGGTTTTGATTTTTTCCATCTCGGCGCGGATGCGTTTCACTTCGCTCAGGCCGATGGCATGGATTTGCTTGGGCGTTAAATCCGTGGTGGTGGAGGAATAAATTTGGTGCTGATACCACGCCTTGCCGTTGGGCAACGCGCCGCATGCGATGCTCTCGCGACAGTTTGGGATGTAGCGCTCTGTTAAAAATTTGTGCAATCGCCGGAACGCGGGCGCGGTGTGCTTTTTGTAAACCGCAATCGCATCCGCGCGCAGTCGGGTTTGATCGGCCTTGGAAATGCTTGCGGGGAAATCGCGAAAAGTTTGCAGCAATGGACTGTCGAGCGGCTTGTCGGTGAGTTGTTTTGCCACTTGTTCGCCGAGATTGCGCAGGCAGACCTTCGGCGGTGTAATACGCATCTTGAGGCCCACGTTGAGCAGATCGATGGTTTGGGCTACTAATTTTTCCGTGCCGCGCAGCCGCGCGAGAATGTCCTCGTAATCCGTCGTCTTTCTCGCGGGCATCATCCGCAGCATCGAGGCCGCGCTACGCTGGAGGCCGTCCATTTGGCTGATGAGCAAAAGATGGCTTGGGAATTTATTGCCTGCATCGGCCACCGTTTGGCCGCGAAGAAACAAATCGAAGTTCAACTGATCCGCCGGCTTGAGCTTGGTACGACTGATGGACTTCAGCACCGCCAACGTCGTGCGGGTGACTTGCTTTCGCTGCGCCACCGATTCGACCGAGTAATCCGTCCAACGATGATTCTGCCCCACCACCCCGCGCCAAGTTGCGGACTCGGGAAACTCCGTCATCGAGTATTGCCAATCCGCATCAAAGAGTGCGTGCAACCGCTTGGCTTCCGCCACCTTTCCCTTTTGGTTGAGCAACTGGTCTGCCGTTTTCAAAAACCCATCCGTTGGCGAGGCGGCGTGAAGGTTGAGAGCGAGTACAAATGGAATGAGTTGTTTCATTAAGTGTTAGTGATAACCGGTTTCACGCGCGCGCGGGTATACAGATTGCGCCAATCCTTGGAACCGTCGTTGGGCAGGAGGCGGGTGGTCGCGCCGGGCTCGAAGTAGGGGAGGTTGCCGGGGCGCATAAATTTTCGGAGCATATAATTCACGGAGCCGTTGCTGCCGACATACATTGTGCGGCCGCCGGGCCAGCGGGTTTCGAGGAGGCGTTCGGGTTCGGGGCGCGCGGGGGGCTTGGGGACTGTTAATTTTTTAATGACGTTCCAGTCCAGATCGACGCCGAGGCCGGGGCCGTTGGGGATTTTGGAGTAGCCGTCTTTCACGGTCAGGGGTTGTTGCAGGGGCGAGTCGGCGTAAAGTTGGAAACACGTCACCGCCGGCCAAGTGGCGTGGCTGAGCACGGCGCCGAAATGCAGTGCCCACGCGCCGGTGATCGTGCTGCCGACGAGCTGCAGCCAAAAAGGCATATCGGCGACTGCGGCCACGTGACCGGCGTTCATTACCTTGGAGGCGCCGCCGCCTATCACGAAGCCATCGCACACGCGTTCGCGGATGGCGGTGGCGGGCGCGGGGTTACCGTAGTGCATCGCCACGGCGGCTTTGGTTTCGCGGCGGATTTCTTGGTTGCCGGGGATGTCGCCCTGCGGGATGGGCGTCTCGACAATTTTGGTGATGGGATATTGTTCAACATCTTTGAGGATCGGAATGCCGCGTTTCGCGTCGAGCAAGGTGTCGTTATAATCAAACGTAATCGAAAATCCCTCGGGCGCGGCGGCGTTGCCTTGCTTAGCTTGTTCCCAAATATCAAACCACGGTCGGCCCTTGGTTTTGAATGCTTTGTAGCCTGCGGCAGCGGCCGTCTTCGCTTCGCTGGCCACATCCTCCGGCGGGAGGTCGATGTTCCACCACGCCACGGGGGTTTGCGTGTGAACCTGTTTACCGAGCAGCGCGTGCACCGGCACATCGAGCGAACGCCCCACGGCATCGAAGCACGCCATTTGCAAACCCGCGCCGAGCTCATCGCGCCACATAATGTCGGCGGCATTTTTGTCGCGCGCGAATTCCACATCCGCATCCGAAGTGACGCCCCACGTATAATAAAGCATCGTCTCGCCAAACCCGATGACGCCATTGGCCAGCTCCACTTCGCAAATTTCGGTGTACACCCAATGCGGCAACTCGCGCGCCATGCTGCGCGCAGGCACGGCGCGGTACGGCAAATGAACGGTGGTGCGGCGGATGTGTTTGATGCGCAACCCCGGCTCATCGCGGCCCGGACGGGCGGCGGGTGAGCGCAGTTGCGTGCAGCCCAAGAACGGCAGGGCGGTTGCCGAGGCAAGAAGCCAGTTGCGACGGGAAAGCATGCGGAAGTGTAGCCACGGAAAGGGTGAGGGTCTATTTTTAAAATCACAGATTGCACAGGTTTTCCCCTTGGGATTTTCCGGCGCCCATCCACGAAATTTGTGGTTAATAATCGGTGGTGTTGAGGCGGATTGATGGGATGGGCAAGTTCCACCTTGCCCGTTTTTTTTGGCGGACATCCGGGGCGGTCGCTTGTACAACGGGGCTTTGGCGGACGGGAAACGACATTTTAATTTGGAACCGGCGGTGTTGTTGCTGGTGTTGGGGCTGTTGGTGAGTCTGCCGAGCGTCTTGTGTGTCGACGAAATGGAGGTGTCCACGGAGATGGGCGATCTGCTGGCGGGGGATCAGCGGAACTTGGAAAGTTATGAGGGCGCGCAGGGGATTCTTGGCGATGCAGAGCCGCTCGCGGTGAGTCTCGACTGCGGCGAGGTGTATTCGGCGGAGGGGGTGGCGTTGATTCGGCGGGTGACGGCGGCGCTGGGGACGTTGCCGGGGGTGACGGTGACGAATCGAGTGTTTCGCGACGGGCTTTATCACGAGGT
The DNA here is from genome assembly GCA_963583525.1 of Verrucomicrobiia bacterium. GTDB lineage: Bacteria > Verrucomicrobiota > Verrucomicrobiia > Limisphaerales > UBA1100 > JACNJL01. The sequence goes on from CAUZWB010000029.1 coordinate 5,402, forward strand.
GGTGCGCACGAATGTGAACAGCCTCGTCACGGTGGAGCGGCCGGTGCGGGATGGGTTGGGCCTGAAGTGGTTGCCTTTGGTGCCGGAGCGGTTGGACGAAAACGGATTGCGCGAGCTGCGGCGGTGGTCGCAGGAGCATCCTTTTGCGCGGAATATTTTGGTGGCGGCGGATGGCCGGCACACGATGCTGATCATCAACCTCACGGATCCGGCGTTTACCACTGAAGAGCAGCTTTTATTTCATAATCAAGTGGAGGCGGTGCTGCAGCCTTTCCGCGATGAGGGGCACTCGGCGCGCGCGATTGCGTTGCCTCTGATTGAGCACGAAATTTATACCACGTTGGTGCAAGACACTTGGCGTTTTGTGCCGCTGGCGTTGGCGTTGTTGGTGGGGGTATTGGGGGTGACATTTTGGCGTCTGCCGCGCTTGATGATTTTTGTGCTGGGGAGTCAGGCGATGGGGCTGGCGCTGATGCCGTTCTTGATGGAAGTGACGGGTTTGTATCTCAACATTTTCACGGTGCTGCTGCTGCCTTTGTTGACGGGGGTGCATCTGACGCTATTGATTCACGTGGGGACGGCGTTTCAACGGGCGTGGGCGCGCGGGTTAAATGCGGTGGACGCGATTCACGCGATGTTGGGCGAAGTATTTCGCGCGAGCGCGTATGCGGCGTTGACCACAATAGTAGGGCTTGCGGCGCTCATGGCGAGCGATGTGCAGCAGATTCGCGAGTTCGGCCAACTCGGCGCGGCGGGGATTGGGATGTTGTTTTTGGTGACGTTCGGGCCGGGGTTGGGCTTGTTGCTGGTGCTGTTTCGGAATGCAAAATCGCCAGCGACGGAGGCCACACTGGCGAAGGTGGAAACAGGGCAGGGTGCGGCGTGGGTGGAGTTTTTGCTGCGGCATCGGCGCGGGGTTGCGGTGGCGGCTTTGGTGGCGGTGGGGGTGATGGCGGTTGGGATTTCCAAAGTGCGCACGGATATTCGGGCTTCGGAGTTTTTGGGCAAAAAGAGTTCCACGCGTTTGATGATTGAAGAATTGGACGCGGCGTACGGCGGCATCAATGTGGTGCAAATGGTAGTGGATTCGGGGATGACCAATGGCATCAATCACCCCAAGTTTTTGAATTACCTCGATGCGGTACATCAGCACGCCGCCGCGCAGGATGAGGTGACGGCGGTGTATTCGTACGCGCAGTTGTTGGCGACGATCAATGAAGTGTGGGAAGAGGGCGCGGAAGGCACGCGGGTGTTGCCGAAAGAGTTTTGGAAAATTCCAATGTTCGTGGCAGTTTTAAATAAAGAGCGCGGCGGCGAAACGCACACGCCGTTTATGGAAATGCTGAGCGACGGGCGCGGGCAAACGGCGCAGCTTTTATTGCGCACGCGGGATATGAGCAGCGCGGCGTATTTGGATTTGCTGCGCCGAGTGGAAACGCACGCGCGGACGAATGCGCCGGACGGCGTCACGGTGTCCATCGAGAGCGGCGTGCGCGCCATCCTCGAGGCGGATCGCCGCATCGTGCGCAGTCAACGGCGGAGCGTGCTGTGGAGTATCGGATTGATCGCGATATTGTTGGCGGTGTTGTGGCGGTCGGTGGGCTTGGCGGTGTTGGCGTTGGCGGTGAATGTGTTGCCGGTGGGGATGCTGATCGCATTGCAGGGGTTTGCGGGGGTGCCGCTTAATTCGATCACCATAATGGTGGCGGCCATCGCGTTGGGAATTGCGGTGGATGACACGATTCATTTTATCACGCATTGGCGCGGCGAACGGGCGGCGGGTGCGGATGCAAAAGAAGCGGCGCGGCGGACGTTGGCGGTGAAAGGGCGGCCGATCGTGGCGACCACGGCGATTTTGGTGGGAATGGCGGGGGTGTTTTGGGTGTCGCAATTTCCGCCGGTGGTGCACTTCGGATTGTTGTTGGCGGCGGGTTTGGCGGGGGCGTTGTTGGCGGCGCTGGGATTGTTGCCGGCGTGGCTTGGGCGCGGGGCGCGCGATTTGGGCAAGTAATGCTGGACTGACGGGGTTTTGTCGCTAGATTGCCCGCATCCGCGATGAGCGACCCAACGCTGCGGGCCCGCTTTTTCGGGCGGTTTTTTTGGCCAAATATAATGAACAAACTGACACCACCGCGCGGGTACTCCCAAGCGGATACCGATGCGCGCCAGCGATGGTTGCAGGAGCAAACGGGGCACACCGTGCCGGAGTTTGCGCTGGACGCGCCGGAGGATCTCAAGGGGCTCATCGAAAATCACATGGGCTTTGTGGGGATGCCGTTGAGCGTTTCCGGGCCGCTCAAAATTGACGGTACTTACGCGCAGGGCAATTTTTATGTGCCGCTGTGCACGGTGGAGGGCACGCTGAGCCTTTCGATGACGCGCGGGTTTTATCTGACTCACCGCGCGGGCGGAATCAAGACGCGTCACGTAAAGCAGGAACTTTCGCGCGCGCCGATATTTCGATTTGATGAAATCGAAGAGGCGATGACTTTTCTCAAAGTCATCGACGCACACTACGACGAAATCAAAACCGCCGCCGAAACCACCACGCGCCACGGCAAGCTTTTGCGGATTGATAAACACATCATTCACAATCGCGTCATTCTCGATTTCATTTATCACACCGCCGAGGCCGCCGGACAAAACATGGTGACCTTGAGCACGGATGCCGCGTGTCGGTTTATTGTCGCAAAACTTTCCGGCGAAACGCCGCTGCGATATTTATTGGAAAGCAATTTTAACGCGGACAAAAATCCAGCGCACCGCAGCCTCATCAAGGGGCGCGGCCATCACGTCATCGCCAGTTTCCAAATCCCCAATCGCATCTTGAAAAAACTGCTGCGCGTCACGGCCGATCAACTCATCGAGGCGCTCACGGACAAACATCTCGGATCGCAAATGGCCGGCATGCTGGGGATGAACCTCCACACCGCCAACGCGCTGGCCGCGCTGTACCTCGCGCTGGGGCAGGATGTCGCGTGCGTCGCGGAGAACGCCATCGGCATCGCGACATACGAAAAACGCGGCGACGATTTGTACGCTACGCTGAGTATGCCGAGCGTGACGGTGGGCACGGTGGGTGGTGCCACGCGCCTGTACGCGCAACGGGCGAACTTGGAATTATTGGGCTGCGCTGGTGGCGAAAATTCTTCGCGTAAACTGGCGGAGATAATTTGTGCGTCGGCATTGGCGCTGGAAATTTCATTGGCGGGGGCCATCGTGAGCAATGAGTTCGCCGAGGCCCACGCGAAATTCGGGAGATAAGGCGTGTCGAGCTTTCAGGAATTGCTGAAAGAGGCGGAACTGGAGCCGGAGTACGGCTATCTGCGCAAATCCCCGCGCGGTACGGCGGCGATGTGGCACAAATTTTTCGAGTTATTTTGCCGCGTGCTTTTTAATGTGTGGTGTCCGCTCAAGGTGATTGGCCGTGAAAATCTGCCGTCGTCGCCGTTCATGTTTTGTAGCAATCACTGTAGCCACATGGACAGTGCGGTGTTGATGTACGCCGGCGGCGAGGATTTCGAGCAATACGGAATGGTGGCGGCAAAGGATTATTTTTTCGACAACGAAAAGCGCAACAGTTTTCTCTCTCGCCTGATGAATCTTATCCCTGCCGACCGCGGCGCCAACCGCGAGAGCATCGTCAAGCTGATGGTGGCTTGCCGTGAGTTCACCACTCACGGGCATCGCAGCCTCATTATTTATCCCGAAGGCACGCGCTCGCAAACCGGCGAAATGGCCCCGATGAAAAAAGGTCCGGCAATGATCGCCACTGAATTGAGTTTGCCCATCGTGCCGGTTTATATTAACGGCACACACCGCGCGTATCCGAAGGGCGGCAAGTTTTTTAAGCCGACGCGATTGCGGGTTTATATTGGGGAAGCGATTGACCCGAACCGCTTTCGCGAGGAACATGGCGGCGGCCGGATGATTTACAGCGCGATCACCCGCGAAATGGAAAACCGTATTCACAAACTGGAGGAGCTGCATGGCTGATTCTTCCGAACCCAAAATTCGCCACATGAAATGGTGGGGCTGGGGCCATGAGGACGTGAGCTTCAGCGATGCTGATAAACCGAAACTGTGGCCGTACCTCAGCGGCGAGTTGGGGCTGGAACAAGTCGAGCCCACGCCGCCGGTGCAGTTTGATGACGTGCATCTGCCCGCCGCCAAAGAGAACGCGCCTTTTCTTGCGGCACTGCGCGATGCGCTTTCGGGCGATCAAGTTTCCGTCGATAAAAAAGACCGCCTCATCCACGCCGCCGGCAAAGCCTTTCGCGATCTGTTCCGCCTGCGCCGCGGACAAGTGGACTTCGCGCCCGACCTCGTCGTCTTTCCGGCCAGCGAAGACGACGTTGTCGCCATTGTCAAGGCCGCCCACGAACACAACGCCGTGCTCATTCCTTTTGGCGGCGGCAGCAACATCGCCGGTTGCATCGAGCCGAAGGATCGCGATGGACGTTTCATCGTCAGCCTTGATATGTGCCGGATGCATCGCGTGTTGGCGGTTGATAAAAAATCCCTACTCGCCCGCATCGAAGCCGGCGTTTACGGGCCGCATATGGAGGAACAGCTTGAGGCGGAAGGCGTCACGCTTGGGCATTTCCCGGATTCATTTGTGCATTCCACGCTCGGCGGCTGGGTCGCCACCCGCTCGGCGGGAATGCAAAGCGACAAGTACGGCAAGATTGAGGACATGGTCATCGCGCTGCGGATGGTCACGCCCAGCGGCACCATCGTGACGCGTACGGTTCCGAACACATCCAACGGCATTGATGTGCGCAGCTTGTGCGTCGGCAGCGAGGGCATTCTCGGCGTCATCACCGAGGTGACGATGCAAGTGCATCGCTTGCCGGAATATAAAAAATTTGAGGGTTGGTTGTTCCCCGATTTCGAGAGCGGCATCCATGCCATTCACGAATGTATGCGGCATGGGACAATGCCGATCATCACGCGCCTCAACGATCCGGGCAAAACGGCCCTCAGCGCGGCATTCAAAAAAGTGGAGCCGCCGTTGAAACAAAAAATTGGCGCGGTGATGAAATGGTATCTGCGCAATATCAAAGGCATTGATTTTACAAAGTGCTGTATGATGACCACCGCGTACGAAGGCGATTACGATACGTTCCATATGCAGCGGCGGGAGTCCAATCGGGTCTTTCGCAAACACGGCGGCGTGAATCTCGGCGAGGGGCCGGGCAATTCGTTCAAAGAAGCGAAGTATGATTTCCCGCACGTGCGCGATTATTTGATGGACCGCGGCGTGATGGGCGACGTGAGCGAAACCGCCACCACGTGGGACAACCTCCATAATCTTTATACCAAAACCCTTGCCAACATCCAAAAAGCCATTCGTGACACCGGCGTGGATCCGTGGGTCGGCTGCCACATCAGCCATAACTATCACACCGGCGCGAGCCTCTACTTTACCTTCGGCTGCCGCCAAATCGAAGGCCGCGAGCTGGATCAATATCTTTACATCAAAAAAGCCGCCGAAGATTCCTTCCTGCAAAACGGCGGCACTGTCAGCCATCATCACGCCATCGGCACGGAGCATCTCCCGTGGATTGAGGCCGATCTTTCGACCACCGGCGTCAAAGCCGTGCGCGCGATCAAAGATGGCCTCGACCCCAAAGGCGTGATGAACCCCGGTAAAATTCTTCCCGGCCCGGATCCCTTGCGCGAATGGGGCTTGACCGACGAGGCCATTGCGTCGTTCAACAAGGAGGACTGATGTTTGCCGAAAAAGTTGTCATCATCACCGGTGCCTCCTCCGGCTTGGGGCGTCAACTCGCGCGCGATCTCGCCGCGCGACGTTGTCGCGTAGTTCTGTTTGCCCGCAACGCTGACGCCCTCGCCGAAGCCGTGGCTGAATGCGAGGCGGCGGGTGGCGAGGCGATGGCTGTCACCGGCGATGTTACTCAGCCCGAAGATTGCGAGCGGCTCATCGCC